>NZ_JBFAAP010000053.1:0-49850 GCF_040639815.1 Streptomyces sp. NPDC023723 | reverse complement strand
CGACCGCGGCGCACGAGGCGGCCAGGGACAGCGCGCCGGCCAGCGCCGCCACGGCGAACGGCGCCACCGACGGCCCCAGTTCGGTGGCCAGCCGCCAGGAGCCGAGGAACGGTGCGGGTGACCGCGGGGGCGCGAGGTCCGAACCCACGGTGGGCACGACCCCGCCGCTCCACCCGTTGGCGATCGCCATCAGCGCGGTGCTGCCGAGGAACCAGCACACCGCGAGCGGCAGTCGCGGCGCGAACGCGAGCCCGAGATGACAGACGCCGAAGACCACCAGGGCCGGCAGGGCCACCGCGAGCCTTCCCCAGCGGTCGGTCACCACTCCGCCCGCGTAGAACAGGGAGAAGTCGAGCCCGGCGGCCAGCCCGACCACGACGGTGACGGTGACCTCGCCCAGACCGACGGCGGTCCCGACCAGCGGCACGAGGATGCGCCGGGTGGTGCGCATCGTGCTGACCACGGAGAGGGTCAGACCGAGGGTGAGCAGCACCCGGCGGCGTTCCCAGACCGTACGCAGCACGCGCGGCGCCGCCTCGTCGCCCGCGCCGTCGCCGCCCGCTTCCTGGAAGGGGGCCGACACGATGAGCACCGCCAGCGGGACGCAGGCGACGACGACGACCAGGAACCCGCCCCGGACCCCGCCGCTGAGCCGCATGGCGGCGGCGGCCAGCAGTGGCCCGGCGAACAGACCGAGCCGGGTGGCCCCGGCGAGCGCGGACAGCGAACGGCCGCGCACCGGAGCCGGCACGGCGACGGTGACCCAGGTATGGCGGGCCATGGTGAAGACGGCCGCGCCGCTGCCGATCACCAGCGCGCCCACCGCGAGCAGCCACAACGAGCGCGCCAGGTACGCCGCCGTACCGCCCACCGCCGTCACCGCTGTCGCCAGCAGCATGACGCGCCGCTCCCCGTACCGGCCGACCAGCCAGCCGGCCGGCAGGGCCAGCAGCAGCTGTCCCACGGTCAGCAGGGCCGCGACCGTCGCGGCGGTGGCCGAGGAACCGGTCAGCGACTTCGCGGTCAGCAGTGTCACGGGCATCGCGGCGCCCTGGCCGCAGCCGTGCAGCACGTTCGGGACAAGGGCGGTCGGCAGCAACTGCCGCCAGGGAACGGCCGGCTCTGACACGCGCATCGGTCTCCTTGGCTGTCGCGGGTGAGGCACGGACCGGTCCGACGGACGCGTTCGGTGACGTCAGCACCGTTCCGCACGCGCGGTGTGACGTGTACTGTCCCTGACGTCATCGCCGCTGCCGACGATATTGTCGACGATTCGCCGTAACCGACCAGTGCGCAAGAGGGCCGCCCGTGATGTGCTCCGTCCCGGCGATAAGACCAGGCTTATCGGTGGAGTAGAAACCCGACGCTTACCGGCCATGACGCACGGCCCTACTGTTTCCGAGAAGTTACGGACTTTTGCGTCTCCCCCCGAGAACAAGGAAGTTGGAGGCTGGGGCAGCATGAGAATCCGAAAGGTACTCGTCGGAATAGCGGCCGTGAGTTCGCTGTTGCTGGCTGGGTGCGGCGGTTCCGGGAGCGGCACTTCCGAGAATTTGCCGAAGAACGTCGCCGACGCGGGGGGCATGGACTCGCTGGTCAAAAAAGCCAAGGAAGAGGGCGAGGTCAGCCTGTACGCCGCCACCACGGAGAAGTCGACCACCGCCTGGATAGAGAATTTCGAGAAGAAGTACGGCATCCAGGTCAAGCTCTACCGTGACGGCAGCACCACGCTCTTCCAGAAGTGGGCGCAGGAGGTCGGCGGCGGTGTCGACAACGCGGACGTCGTCATCCAGAACGTCTACCAACTCTGGCAGGACGCCGAGGACGAGGGCTGGATCACCGACTACCGCACCCAGAACTACGACGCCTACGACTACGACAAGGTCCTGCCCGGCACCGGACTCGCCGGGAAGATCTACCCCCTGCACCAGAGCATCGGTGCCATCGCGTGGAACACCGAGGTGACCACGCCCGGGCAGCAGGAACTGCTGCGCAAGGACCCGGTGGCCGCCCTGGCCGATCCCGCGTTCAAAGGCAAGATCGCCCTGGGCGACACCGGCGGCGCCACCACGGCGGGCAACTACGCCAACGTGATCCTGCACCAGTCCGACACGTACGGCTGGGACTGGCTGGACGGGGTGGCCGACAACGACCCGGCGCTCTTCGAGAGCCAGATCCCCATCGCGGAACAGCTGGTGAAGGGCGAGTACGCCGTCACCTTCGGTACCGACACGCTCTACAACGACTACATCGACAACGGCGCCCCCATCGAGTACGCCTATCCGACGCCCACCAACGCCGCCCTGTGGATGATGGGGCTGCCGACGGCGACCCCTCATCCGTACGCCGCCCGCCTCTTCCTGGAGTGGGCCAGCTCCGACGAGGGCCACGACCTCATGGCCACCTACGGCACCGGAGCCGGCAGCCGGACCGGATGGGTGGACAAGCGGGCCATCGCCAAGGAACCGTGGTACTCCAAGCCGGAGATCTGGTACGGCATGGCCACCCAGCCCGAGCTGCAGGGCGACGGCTTCGCCGACTTCGTCAGCAAGGTCAACTCCACCCTGAAGGGGTGAGCGGCCGCCCCTGACGCCTCCCGCCCCTCCCGGGGAGGGCCTGGTACCCCAGGTCCGCCCCGGGCTCACGCCTGCCCGCCCTGCCCGCCCTGCCCGACAGGAGGAACAATGACGTTCGAGACCGGCGCCTGGCGTCACACCAGCCGCCAACGGCTGATCGCGGGGCTGACGTTCGACCAGATGTACACCTTCCAGACCCTCGTCCGCGCCGGCTCCTTCCGTGCCGCCGCCGCCGAGCTGGCCCTCACCCAGCCCGCCGTCTCCCAGCGCATCCGGCACCTCGAACGCCTGCTGGGCTGCACCCTGCTGGAACGCCGGCAGGGAGCCCGGTCCGAACTGACGGCCGCCGGCCGGGAACTGCTCGGTTTCGCCGAGGAGGTGCTGACCCGCACCGACCGGTTCCACCAGCAGTTGGAGCGGATGAAGGAGCTGCCGGAGAGCTCGACGGTGACCGTCGTCAGCGACTCCGACCACATCAAGCACCTGCTGGTCGGCGCGGTCATGGTCATGAAGGAGACGGCACCGTCCGTCCGGGTCGTCATCAAGCACGAGCCCTCCCGGCAGGCGTGCACGCGGGCCCTGGCGGAAGGCCGGGCCGACTTCGGCATCTGCCGCTACCCGGCGCCCAGCGAGTTCCCCACCCTCGGTGCGATCGAGGAACAGATGTACCTCTACGCGCGCCCCGACGACAAGATCCACACTCTGCCCGAGGCCGACCGCGTCCCCTACCTCGCGCAGGCCGACTTCGCGACGTTCGCGGACGGCATGCGCAGCCGTCAGCTGGTGGAGTGCTGGGCCGAGAAGGTCGGCGTCTCACTGCGGGTGGTACTGGAGTCCCGCGGCCTGGAGGCGATGCGCACCTACGTCACCCGGGGACTGGCTCTGGCCGTCCTCCCGGAGTTCTGCGTGCGCGAGGACCAGCGGGCCGGACTCCTACGCCGCGCCGTGGCCCCGGGACTGCCCCTGACCCGGGGCGCCGTCATCCTCGCGCCGCCCGACCGGGAGGTCTCCCGGGCCGCCCGGACCTTCCTCGGCATGCTGCCGGCCAAGATCGAGTCCTCGCTCAGCCCGGCCCAGCGCACGGCTGCGCCGGTGCCCGCGTGAGGGGCACCGGCGCGGCGCGGTGACGTCAGTTGCCGAGCACCTCGGTGCGCGCACCGACGGGCAGCTCCTCGTCCTCGTCCACGGTCGGCGCCGCGTCCGCTCCGCCGACCTCAGCAGGGAACCAGGTCACGTTGTCCGGGGTCAGCAGCAGCGTCTGGTCGGCGCCGATCTGCGGTGGCCGGGAGGTCGGGCCGGTGACGGCCTGGACGCGCAGCCGGTGCTCCCCCGCCTCGTAGGTACGCTCGAAGTGGTCGCCGAGGAACTCGCTGGCCACCAGCCGGGCCTGGAACTCGTTGGCATCCAGCCGGTCCGGCAGGGGCCCGGTCTCCCGGCCCACCCGCACCCACTCGGGGCGGAACACCACCGAGATCCGGTCGCCCCGGGAGGGGCTGACAGCGGCGGTGGCGTGGGCGATGTCGAGCACGGTGTCCGGGCCGAGCGTGGGTACCTTGACGGTGAAGGTGCGCACGCCCACGTCGACGACGACCGCGGGCACCACGTTGGCCTCGCCCACGAAGGTCGCCACGAAGCCGTTGGCGGGCCGGTGGTAGAGCGTCCAGGGGTCACCGACCTGCTGAATGACTCCCTTGTTCATCACCACCACCCGGTCGGACATCGACAGCGCCTCGGACTGGTCGTGCGTCACGTAGAGCACCGTGATGCCGGTACGGCGCTGGATCTGCCGGATCTCGTCGCGCATCCGCGCCCGCAACTGGGCGTCGAGGTTGCTCAGCGGCTCGTCCATGAGCACCAGGCTGGGCTCGGTGGCCAGCGCGCGGGCCAGCGCGACGCGCTGCTGCTGCCCGCCGCTCAGGTCGGTGGCGTTGCGGTGGGTGAACTCGCCGAGGCCGACCAGCTCCAGCATCTGCTCGGCCTGGGAGCGGGCCTTGGCCTTCGGTATCTTCTTCGCCTTCAGGCCGTACATGACGTTCTCCACGGTCGTCATGTGCGGCCACACCGCGTAGGACTGGAACACCATGTTGATGTCCCGCTTGTGCGGCGGGATGTTCGCGTGGGACGCGTACAGCGGCCGTCCGCCCAGGGTGATCTCGCCCGCGGAGGGGGTGTGCAGGCCGGCCACGCAGCGCAGCGTGGTCGTCTTCCCGCACCCGCTGGGTCCGAGCAGGGTCACGAACTCCGACCGTCCGATCTCCAGACTGAGGTCGGAGACCGCCGTCGTGCCGCCGTAGTCGGCGAAGAGTCCTTCCACCACCAGGCCGTGGTCCACTGGGTCGCGGTGCGGCTCGTCCATCGATCTGTTCACCTCGTTCACGTTTCGGGCGGCTTGGTCCGTGCGCGTCAGGCGCGCTGGTGCAGTTTTCCGGGCCGGAGCAGCAGCCGCATGACGACGATCCACGCGATCATCAGGGCGGTCTCCAGGAGACCGACGACGGCGGCGGCCGGCAGTGACGCCTGCTGGGCGTAGTTGAAGGAGAGGATGGACAGCAGCATGGTGTCCGGGGTGTAGAGCAGGATCGCGGTGTTGATCTCCCGCACCGTGAACAGGAACACCATGATGACGCCCGCGGCGATCGACGGCCGCATCAGCGGCAGCAGGATGGTCCACAGCATGCGGCCCTGGCCCGCCCCGCACATGCGGGACGCCTCCTCCAGGGACTTGTCGATCTGGGCGAAGCCGTTGCCGGTGACGCGGGTGGCGTGCGGCAGGTAGGAGGCCACGTAGGCGACCACCATGATGGCGAGCGAGCCGTACAGCGGGGTGCCGAGGTAGAGGGCGAACACCCCGGTGGCGAAGACGATGCCCGGGACGGCCAGCGGGGACATGGCGATGGCGTTGAGCAGGCCGGAGCCCCGGTGCCGGACCCGTTCGGTGACGTAGGAGGTCAGGATGCCGACGGCGACCGCGCACAGGGCCGTGGTCACGGCCACGATCACCGTGTTGCCGAGCGCGTTCTTCAGCTCGGGCGCCCGCCAGACCTGCCGGACGACGTCGAAGGTGAGGTCGATCTCGTCGAGGTTGGTGGACTTGCTGAACGCCCGCAGGCCGAGGGCCGCGTAGGGCAGCACGGTGGTGATCAGGGCGTAGAGGACCAGCAGCAGGACAAAGACGTACTTGATGCCGCCCAGGTGGATGCGCTTGCGGTTGCGGGACTTGCCGGTGACGGTGACGAACTTGGAGGACTGCCGCAGCCCGCGCTGGTACAGCCACAGTCCGATCACACTGAGCAGCACCAGCATGGTGCCGAGGGCGGCGGCGAGGGCGTAGTCGCTCGGATAGCCGTTGGTGGCCCGGTAGACCGTCACGGCCAGCGGCTGGAAGTCCATCTTGGCGCCCAGCAGCGCCGGCACGGAGAACATGCCGGTGGCACTGATGGTGACGAACATGACCGACGACAAGGTGGCGTGCCGGACGGCCGGCAGGGAGATCCGCAGCGCCGTCTGCAGGGTCCCCCGTCCGTTCATGTGGGACGCCTCCTCCAGGCTGGCGTCCATGTTCTGCAGGCTGCCGGAGACCAGCAGGTAGCCGTACGGCACGTAGTGCAGCGCCAGGATGATGATCAGCCACTGGAAGGTCATGACGTTGATCGACACCCAGCCGGGCGCTCCGATGTCCCGGGCGAGTTGGTTGAGCAGGCCGGTGCGCGGCGCTCCCAGTTCCAGGAACGCCAGCGCACCGATGAAGGGGGACAGGAACAGCGGGGCGATCACGACCAGTTCGAAGAACCGCCGCAGCGGCACGTCGGTACGGGCCAGCACCCAGGCGAGCGCGCCGCCGATGGCGGTGGCGATGACACCGCAGGCCAGCGACATGGCCATGGTCTCACCCAGTACCCGCCAGATCTCCCACGAGCCGTAGGAGTCCTTCAGGGCGTCCAGGGTGAAGGTGGACAGGGCGTCGCGCGGGTCTTCCGAGACGGCACGGACGAACACCAGCGCGGTGGGCAGGAAGACGAGGACGGCGAGGAGCAGGACGACGAGGACCATGAGGACCCCGGGGCCCCGTCGTCGGGTCCGCGCCCGCTTCCCGTCCGCCCGCGGCGGGGAGGTCGGCTGTCGGGTCAGCGTAGCCATGCGTCTCGGTACCTCCTGTTCGTGATCGTGCGGGGATCAGTCGCCGAGCCGCAGCCGGGCCACGCGTCCGTCGGTCTCCAGGGTCGTGCCGTACTCGGCGGACAACTGCCGGTAGCGCTCCAGCACCTCGGCGCCGTTGACCTGGTCCGCGACGAGGGGGCGGCCCTCGGTGACGGGGTGCTGCGCCGACTTGCCGGTACCGCGGGTGATCTTCGCCTCCTTCGACACCTCCCGGCCCAGCTCGACGGGGTGCAGGGTGATGCCGGTGAGTCGGCCGTCGGTGAGGTGCACCTCGATCACGGCTGAACTCCACCAGGTCGGGGTGGGCGTGTCCAGACCCGGGTGCAGGGGATGTGCGTCCGGGGTGAGTGTTGCCAGGGCGTCGACGTCGTGACCCCAGGTCTCGTAGCTGTCGTAGGGGACGCGTTCGAGCAGTTCGGACTGGGCGAAGAAGTTGCCGAGTCCGTAGAAGATGGGCTTGCCCTGGTAGATCTCGATGCCGAGGGTCTTGTGCCAGCCGTGGCCGACGAAGATGTCGGCGCCCTCCTCGATGGCACGGTGGGCGAACTCCCGGACGAACCGCGGCGGCCGGTCGCCGCGCGGGCCCTCGGCGATGTTGAAGTGGTGGGCGACCATGACCAGGTCGGCCATGTGGGCCGCCGACCGGATCGCGCGCAGGTTGCCTTCCAGGTCACCGGCGTGGCACTCGGTGAGGATCTGGTAGTCGTCGCCCTCGCGGAAGACCATCTCACCGGCGGCCGACTGTCCGCCGGGCAGGTTGTACTGGAACTCGTCGTCGCGCAGGACGCGGCCGGTCTTGCCCGGCTTCCAGTCCTTGCCGGTGCGCAGGATGTTCAGCCCCTCGGCGGCGGCCTTGAGGTGCTGGGCGGGTCCCTGGGGCACGACGTAGGTCGTCATGACCCGCAGCGGGTTGATGCCGGGGCGTCCCAGCATGGTCTCCTTGGGGCGGCCGGCCCACTCGTGCGGCCGGTTGCCGGAGGTGGTCGAGATCAGCGCCATCCGGCCGCGGGGCGTCTCGACGTAGGTGGGCATCCGGGCGTCGTCCAGGTCCCGGCCGGTGCCGGCGCCGGCCACTCCGGCGTCCTTGAGGGCCTGGACGGTCGAGAACAGTCCCTTGGAGCCGAAGTCCAGGCTGTGGTTGTTGGCCGTCGACATCACGTCCACGCCCAGCCACCGCAGGTCCTTGGCCACATGGGGCTCGGCCAGCATGTAACTGCCGTACCAGTCGCCACGGCCCGGGTGCAGTTCGGCGGCGTCGCCGAAGTTCATCTCCAGGTGTGCGTAGGCGACATCGGCTTTCTCGAACAGTTCCCGGATCCGCAGGAACTCCGCCTCGGCGTGCATGGAGAACGGCCTCGTCACCATGCACTCGCCGGCGATGGCGACCGACCAGTCGGCGGTAGGGGGCATACGACTCGCACTTCCTTCCGGGTTGCCGGACACAGTCGCCCGTGAACGCGGCGACACCCGAGGTGATCGGGCTGTGTTCAAGCTAGGTCGGCACGGACGTGCGCAGAAGCACAGAGTTCCTACTGCGGTCATCACCGGTGGTTATCGCCTGGCCGGCGACGGCGACGACGCCGGCTCCCGTCATCGAGGGGAGCCTTGCGGCAAGAGGGCGCGAGGCACCGTGACGGCGCCGCCCGCCAGGGCCACGCACCGCATCGGGCCGGTCATGCTGACCGGCCCGATGCGGTGCGTGGCCCTCACTTCGGGAAGGGCTCGTAGCGGTGGGGGTTCAAGGACGTCGGCAGGCGGTCGCCCTGTCCGGCGCGCCCCGCCCTCGTCGGGGTGCGGCGCGCCGTGGGGAGGCGGTTCACTTCGCCAGTCCGGCCGCCTGCCGTTCCACCGGCGCCGCTTCACTGTCGGCCGGGGCCGGCGGCCATGGGTTGTCGATCCACTCCCCTCGCTGCGCCGGATCGACGACCGGCAGCACGAGACGGGACAGGCCCGCGCCGCTGTGCAGGGTGTGGTCGGCCTTCTGCAGGTCGCTCTCAAGTGCTGTGCCCGGGTCGACGAACGACTGGGGGTTGCGTTCGAAGGCCGGGTACTTGTCCGCGGTGAACACGAGGCGGAGCCGTCCGCCCGCAGGAATTACCACGCTCATCGGCCGCAACTCGACGACGTACTCCTCCACGGCACCCGGCTCCACCGGCTCGGGTGCCGTCCGGGACCTGCGGTACCGGGCCCGCGCGGCCCCCTCGTTGACGAACATCGCCGTGCCGTCGGGGCCGACCGTGTGCAGCTCGACGTGCCAGTCGGCGTCCGTCGCCGTGGTGGACAGGTGCAGGACCACCTCGGGAACACCGGTGATCTCCAGGTCGGTGTCCAGGGCGGCGGTCTCGAACCGCAGCAGCTTGTCGCCCTCGTGCAGCTCCGTCAGGTCCACCGCGCCCACGTCCTGGAGCCGGCCGCCCCGGTAAGGGTCCGCCGGGTCGTAGGTGAAGGTCCGGGTGCCCGGCGACGGGTCGCCCTCGCGCAGCGCGCCGTCGGCGGTCAGGGCCAGGGTGCGGGCGGCGGCGCCCGGCACGGGCCACGACTGCTCCGCCCGCCACCGGTCGGCGCCCATCACATAGAGCACGACCGGGTGGTCCGGCCTGGTGAGGGAGTCGCCCCGCAGCCAGCGGCCCAGCCACTCGATGTTCATTCCGGCGTAGTCGCTGGCGCTGCCGGGGAAGACGCTGCCGAACTCGTCCCTGGTGAAGCCGCCGTGCCCCCACGGTCCCATCACGAGCCGCTGGGCGTCCCGTACGGCGGGGTCCGCGTGGTCCCTGGTGAGGCAGTACTGCCGGACCGTGTTGGTCGGGAAGTGGTCCAGCCAGCCGCCGATGTGCAGGAGCGGGACCCTGACCTGCTCGGCCTCCGGCCGGGCGAACCTGCTCTCGGCAAAGAAGTCCGGGTCGTCGCGGTGCGCGAGCACGTCGCCCCACGCGTGCGGGAAGAGCCGGACGAACGGCTGCTCGGTCAGGGGCATCGCCGCGGTGCTCTCCGGCAGCCCGGCCCGGTAGGCGTCCAGTTCCGCCCGCGCCTGCTCCTGTCGGTCGGCGGGCAGCTTGGCGACGAGGTCCTCCGCCACCATGGGGAGCGACGCCCAGAGACCGATGTTGGTCACCAGCACGCCGCCGATGAAGGCCCGGTCGACGAACTCGTCGGTGGCCGGCTGGGCCGGCGCTCCGGCCCGCAGGTGGGGCGGGGCGGGCGCCGAGGACGGTCTCCCTCAGGTAGGAGTAGCCGAACATGCCGACGGCGCCGTCGCACCACGGCTGGGCGGCCACCCACTCGACGGTGTCCGCACCGTCGCGGTGCGGGCCGGCCGCGTCGTCGCGGAGCACGCGGTACTCGCCCTCGGAGGCGAACCGTCCGCGCTTGTCCTGGACGACGACCGCGAAACCGGCCCGTGCGATCCGGACGTACTCGCCTGTTCCGTCGGTCACCGGCGCGCTCTTGTCGTAGGCGGTACGCACCAGGACGGCGGGAAGCTGCCCCGCCCCGGTGGGCAGGTAGACGTCCGATGCGAGACGGACGCCGTTCCGCATGGGAACCATCACATCGCGGTAGACCTCGACCTCGTTCATGCGGCTCCTCCGGCCGTGCGGCGCCCCTCGTCGGACACCGCGGCCGTGCTCAAGGTGACAGTTCGGATCGCCGGGCGACCAGGGTACGAACCGGCTCGATGGACGTGGGTGGCACAGCCACCCGGACGATGTCTTCGTCGCCCTCACGCGGTGGGACGACGGGCGGAGACCGTCGTCCCACCGCCGGGCTCCCACCGTCGCCGGGTACGGGTCCCGGCCGCCGATCCGGCCGGGACCGGTCACGCGCTTGCCCGACCCGGGCCACGAGTGGCGATGTCGAAGGAGTCGTCCACCAGCTCGCGTACCAGGTGTTCCGACAGGTCCGGTGCCCCGATCACCGGCGGTACCGGACGCCGGCCCCAGCCCTCGTCGGCCACCTCGTAGGACTCCGCGGTACCGAGCGCGAAGGTCGGCACCAGGTCCAGATCGACGGCGTTGGCGTGGTCGTTGTACACGATCACCGCGACGTCCGGCCGGTGCTCGGCCATCCACTGCCGCGCAGGGGCGTAGCTGTCGAACAGCGGCTTCCAGTACGGCGTCTGCGTCTTGCCGTGGTCCATCGCCGCGCCGATCGACGGCACGTGCAAGGTGCCGAAGCCCCAGATGATCTCAGCCAGGTATCCGACCTCCCGCCATCAGGGCCGCCTTGAACTCCTCGGTCGACATGCCGGTGAAGACACCGCCCAGGTCCGGCACCGAGGTTCCGTCCAGCATGGCCAGCTTGTACCTGTAGAAAATGGACGCGCCCAGCTCCTGCATGCCGATCCGGTCCCGTTCCAGGATCGCCGTCGTCCGGGTCGTGCCCCTTGGCGTGCAACGCCAGTGCGTTAAGGATGTGTGCGCCCTGTCAAGAGGGCGGGACCTCTGGTAATCCGCAAGGTGTCGAAGCCACTGCGAGTGTTCCGGAGGTCCCGTTGTTGCAGAATTCTGTCAGCGTCAGGTTCGGCACGACAGCCCTGGACGTGTACGCACCTGGCCATCTGGGCGAGTTGACCCAGATCATCGACCCCGAGTTGGTTGACGCGGTCCTGGAGGACACCGGTGTCCGACAGCAACGGCTGCGGCTGCTCCCGGCGCGCGTCATGGTGTACTTCGTACTGGCCCTCGCCTTCTTCGAGCGATCCTCCTACCAGGCGGTATGGGCCAAGCTCACGGCGGGACCGGGCAGCGTGCCCGTGGCCCGCCCGTGCGCCTCGTCGCTGGCCCGTGCCCGGCGCCGGCTGGGAAGCGGACCGCTGCGCCACCTGTTCTCGATCCTGGCCGGCCCCGTGGCCGACCATCGCCAGTCCTGCGCCTTCTACCAGGGCCTGCGCCTGGTCGCCGTGGACGGCACCACCCTGTCCGCTCCCGACGAGGAAGCGGTGACCTGGCACTTTCGCAAACACATCGGCAGGGTCCGCGCGTTCGGCTACCCGCTGGTGCGCATGGTGGCCCTCGTGGAGTGCGGCACACGGGCTCTGGTGGACGCGGTCTTCGGACCCGACGACGTCGGCGAACTCACCTACGCGCGCCGTCTGCTGGGACATCTGGATGCATCGATGCTCTTACTGGCCGACGCCTACTACGACGCGTTCGACTTCCTTCAGGCCGTGCAGGACACCGGGGCCTGTTGCGTGCTGCGCTCCACCCGCAAACGTCGGCCGACCGTGCGCCGGCCGCTGCCCGACGGCTCCTACCTCACCGCGGTCCTGCCGCGCCGCTACCGTGCCGGGGCAAGCGGGCAGCGGGTTCAGGTGCGGGTGGTCGAGGCGTGGCTCACCGTCGTCCTCGCCGACGGCACACGTCGCACCGAGCTGTGGCGGCTGCTGACCAATCTGCTGGACGCCGACAGCCACCCCGCGAACGACCTGCTGCGGCTCTACCACCGACGCTGGCAGGCGGAGACCTGCTATTTCTCGCTGAAGTCCACGATCTTGGACGGGCGAGTGCTGCGTTCACGCAGTGTCCCCGGTCTTGAGCAGGAGATCTTCGCACTGCTGACGGTCTACCAGGCGCTGGTCCGCATGGCCGGCGATGTCACGACGGCCATGCCGCCACTGTCCGTCCAGCGGGTGAGCTTCACCGTTCTCTTCCAGACCGCCGCGGACCAGATCATCGTCGCCCCGGGACCTGCCCAGGGCAGTACGGCATCGTTGATCGGGGCCATCGGCCGGGCCGTGCTGGCCAACCTCCTCCCCGGACAGCGCCGCCAGCGTCTGAAGGCCCGCTACCGCAAGACATCCAGCAAGTACCAGTTCCAGCGGGACCAGCATCCGCGCACCGTTCGCAGACGTACACACTGGACTTCAAGATGGTCAAGGACGGAGACATTGACGCCGGACCTGGCGGCTAATGCAACGGTGTTGCACGTCAAGGGACGCCATCTCGCTCCGCCGGGACGGCATCCGCTTCGTCGCCCCCGACGGCGACCGGGCCCACCGGGTGCGGGCCGAGAGTACGCTCACCTCCGGCCGGCCCTACGACCTGGTGTTGATCGCCGTCAAGGCGCCCGGGCTGGAGCAGGCGCTGGTCACGGCGGCTGACGGGATCGGTCCCGACACGGTCGTGCTTCCGTTCCTCAACGGCATGGACCACCTCGACGTGCTCCGACGGAGGTGGCCCGGACAGGTGATCGGGGGGCTGGTGAAGATCGTCGCGACGGTCGACGGCATCGGCGCCGTCGTGCAGATGACGTCGCTGTGCGGCATGACCGTGGGCACGCTGGACGGGTCGCCGCTGCCGCACCGGGTGGCCGGCGTCCTGGACGTGCCGGGCGTCGACCTCACGGTCGCCGCGGACATCGTCGGGCAGTTGTGGGAGAAGTGGGTGTTCATCGCCGCGGCGGGTGTCGTCACCTGCCTGCTGCGCAATGACGTCGGCAGCATCCTCGCCGCCGGCGGTGAGGGGCACATCCGTCAGGCCGTCGCCGAGGCCGAGGCGGTGGCCCGGGCGGCCGGCCACCCGGTCGGCGAGACGAGCCACGCCCAGAGCCTGGAACTCCTCACCGAACCGGGATCGTCCTTCACCTCCTCGCTCTACCGGGACCTGCGGCGCGGTCAGGCCCAGGAGGCGGAGCACATCCTCGGTGCGCTCGCGGCACGCGCCGGCACGCTGGGGGTTGAGACGCCCCTGCTCGACCTCACTCTGACCCAGATCCGTGCCCAGCACCTGAGCACGGCGGCCGCGGGCGCTCAGTAGCCCGCCGCGACGCGCCCCGGGCCCCGTGCGGACGTCTCCGCCGTACCGCGGGCTCGGACGCGGTACGACGCCCGTCAGCTTCGGCCCGGGCCAAGCTCCGTTGGCCCGCGGCAGCGCCGGACGGGGTTCACGCGGCGCCGTTAGCGCGCCGCAGACGAGTCGAAGAACCGCGCTACCTAAGCTTGCGCTGCTCGCACGACCGATCCGTACCGGGCTGTGGACACCTCCGGGACCGGCGGAGATCGTGGCACGGCGCCACGGTGCGCGGTGCTGCCCCTCCCGGCGGCCCGCTTTCCGTCGGCGTGTCCTCCCAGCACGCCGCAGAAAGGTTTCTCCATGTGCCGAGCCGCAGATGTCACGTCGCAGGACGCCCACGCGAACACCGCAGCAGGACCCGCCGACACCCGGCCCGCCACCCGCAGGGCGCTGCTCGCCGGCATCGCCGCGGCGGCCGCGGTCGCCGGTCCCTGGTCCAGCTCCCAGGCGGTGGCGGCAACGGCCGCCCGGCCCGCCGCCGCATCCGACGCCCCGCTGTCGCTCACCCTGCTGGGCACCAACGGGGGTCCACCGCCCCAGGCGGCGCGGTACGGCATCTCCTCCGCGCTGGTGGTCAACGGCCGGACCTACGTGGTGGACTGCGGCCGTGGAGCGGTCAGCCAGTACATGCGGGCGGGTCTTTCCATGGCCTCGCTGGCCGGCATCTTCCTGACCCACCTGCACGCCGACCACGTCGTCGACTACTACGCCTTCCCCATGCTCTGCGCCGGCGCCTCGGGCACCGGCGGTTTCCGTTTCCCGATCGAGGTTCACGGTCCTGGCCCGGCCGGCCTGGACTCCACCGTGGGCAGCGCCCCGGGCCCGGTCCCGGGCACCGTGGAGATGACGGAACTGGCCGCCCGCGCCTACGCCGCCTCGCCCTCCTTCTTCATGAGTGAGGGCACCGGCACCGACCCCACCACCCTGCTGCGCGTGCACGACGTACTGCCGCCCGCGGGCACCGGGGCGTCCGCGGCCGACACCGCACCGGAGATGTCCCCCTTCACCGTGATGGAGAACGACGACCTCAAGGTCACCGCGGTGCTCGTTCCGCACGGCGCGGTCTACCCCGCCTACGCCTATCGTTTCGACACCGACCACGGCAGTGTCGTCTTCTCCGGGGACACCGCCCCCACCCCGAACCTGATCAGACTCGCCCGGCACGCCGACGTCCTGGTCCACGAGGCACTGCACCCCGAGGGCCTGACCGGTCTCGGGCTGCCGCAGACCCTGGTCGACCACATCCTGGCCACCCACACCGACGTCGCCGACCTCGGCCGCATCGCCGCGGAGTCCGACGTGCGCACCCTGGTCGTCACCCACCTCAGCCCCGGCGAGCCGGCAGCCGTCTCCGAGGCGACCTGGCGCCGGCTGCTGAAGGACAGCGCACGGCGCGCGGCCTTCACGGGCTCGGTGGTCCTGGGTGCCGACCTGCTGCACCTTCCGGTGCGGGCCAGGAGTGGCCGGGCACGGTGAGACGGTGGCGGCCCGCTGAGCGCCGGGGGCCGCCACGGCGGCACGGCGGTGTGGCGGTGATGCCTGCCAGGTCGCCCTTGCCGTCCCCCATCGGCTCTGCGTCGTCCCCCGCGGTCCCCGGTCGGCCCGCGCCGTCCCGTCGTCTGCGCCGTCTCGTCGCCCGGTGCGTGCACCGCACCGCGGCGGCGGCGGGCACGGCGCGCAGGTGGACGGGCGCCGTGGCCCCGCTCAGAAACGGTAGGCGCTGATCTCCTTGGTCAGCTCGGCGGCGGCCGACTTGAGTCGCGCGACGATACGCGCCTCCGCGTCAGGAGCGGCGGACGCCTCCGGGCAGACGAGGCTGAGCCCGGCGAACATCTCGGGCTCCGGCAGACCGACCGCCACTCCCAGGGACAGGACCCCGGCCTCGCTCTCACTGCGGTTGACCGCGTAGCCGGCCGCGCGCACCGCCCGGATCTCCCTCACCAGACCCTCGACCGTCGCGATGGACCGCTCGGTGACAGCGGCCGGGGGCGCGTCCCGGTAGAGCTGACGCACCTGGTCGTCGGTGAGCGTGGCGAGCAGCGCCTTGCCCACTCCGGTGACATGGGCGGGCAGCGTGTCCCCCGTGCGCAGCGCGGCCCTGATGGTGCGCCGGCTCTCCACCCCGTCGACGTAGAGGACGTCCCGGCCACGCGGCAGGGCGAGGTGCGCGGTCATCTCCGTGGCGGCGGCCAGTTCGGTGAGCACCGGCCTGGCCAGGGCCCGGACGTCCAGGGCACGGACGGCGGACAACCCCGCGTCGATCAGCGCGGGGCCGGGCCGGAAAGAGCGGGAGGCGGAGTCCTGACGCACGAAGTCGTAATAGGCGAGCATGGCCATGAGGCGGTGCGCGCTGGAGCGGGCGATACCCAGTTCCGCGGCCACGTCCGCGAGGGTCAGAGCCGCGCGGTCCTGAAGCAGCAGGAGAATGCGCAGGGTGTTCTCCACCGAGGCGATCGGGTAGGCCGACGCCGCACGGTCACTCAGCGGCGGCATCTCGCCAAGGCGGTCGGGTGGAATGTCCATGCGGCCAGCTTCCCATGTCGGCGAAGCGTGACGCGCCCCTCCTGCCGCATCGGACCGTCGCCCGGCCGGGACGTGCGACGGCCGCACGAACGGCCCGGCACAGCGCCCGGCGCGACCGCACGGTACCCGGCACGTCCCGATCGGCGGTGCTGCCGTCGGACGCCCGGAACCGCGCGGCCGGCGCGCAGGAAGACGGCCCGCCAGCCGTGCCGGTCCTGCAACGTTCGACTCATCGAGCGGGGCCGGTGACACGAGCGACGCGGCGCCCGCCTCCGGGCCGCGACGGCTCGTACGGCGCGGAGGTGACCGCACAGGCCCACGCGGGCCGCTGCACGGCTACCGAGCGCGGGGGTGTCCCGCCGTGCATCCGGCTGCGACCGGTCATGCGGTTCCCCTGACTCAGGCCGCGAGAGGCGTCGACGTCGACAGGGCACGACCATATGAGCTGCGCGGACACCCGCCATCGGTCACATGTCGCGACTCGTGCACCGCGCGGTGCCATAGGAACGGCACGACGTCAGGGTGAGGACACCTACGTCAATTGTCCTGCGCGCCGGAAGTTCGCTGCCGGCACGTACCGGGGCGGGCGGGCTGCTCTCCCCCGCCGCGGGCGTTGCCTTCCGGCAGGGTGACCGCCGGCGTGAGAAGGACGGGGTACCGGGACGGTGAGCCGGCCCGCGGCCGACGCCGGCGCGAGGCGTCGCGTCCCGCGCCGTGTGGCCCGGCGGCACGCCTGTGCCGCCGAGGACGCAGGCAGGCGCTCACCGTGCCGCGCCACCGGAACTGATCAGTGTTCGTTCTCGCCCCTTAAGGGACAGGTGTGTTGACGGTACATGTGCCTTGGGGTTGAGTGAGGACACCCGGGCGAAGGGCCCGAGTGGGCCTCCACCGGTGTGCGTACGGCACGGCTGAGCGCCCTGTCGCGGTCGCGTAGAGCCGTTCGGGGGCAGGATTCCGCACGGTCCGTACCGCAGGCCAGCCGCACGGCACTCTGATCAGCGCCACATCCCTCAGCACCACATCCCTCACCGCCGTCCCTCCCGCCGGAGTGGGCCACCTGCTCGTCTCGTCGCTCGTGCACACCGAGTACGCGGCGCACTTCGCGTCGGCCCTGCGGCGTCACACCGCGGTGACCGGCCACCGCGCGGAACAGGTACGCCTGGCCACCACATGTGAGAGGACGTCGCCCGTGGACAGGAAACCGTCACGGCCGGCGGGTCCGCGCCCCCGCAACGATGCGCGGGACGCGCCCGTGAGCCAGCCGTGCGGGCTACGCCAGTGTGCCGTGACCGCGCTCACTGCCGCCCCCACAGAGAGAAGTGATCGCATGGACCGCACGCGTCGTCATGTCCTGACCGCCGCCGGCGCCACCGCGGCGAGCCTGGCAGGAGGTGCGCTGCTGAGCGGCTGCGGACACCACGACACCTCCTCAGCGCAGCAGAGCCCCCTCGCGCTCACCGTCGCGGCCAAGTCGCCGTGGATGGCCAACCAGGTCGCCCTGACCAGCGACGGCACCATGTTCCTCGGCCTGCCCCGGTTCCCCGGGCACGAGACGACCCCGTCCGTCGCCCGCCGGTCCGCCGACGGCGCGGTCGCCCCGTTCCCCGGCAACGCCTGGAACGAGTGGGCACCAGGCGACAGCGGACGGGACTCGTTCGTGTACGTCAACTCCGTGCACATCTTCGCGGACGACAGCGTCTGGTGCGTGGACCAGGGCGGGCTGCGCCCCGACGCCTCGCCGAAGGAACTGTCGACCCCGAAGCCGGGCGCGCAGAAGATCGTCCGTCTCGACGCCCGGAAGGGGACGGTTCTCGACGTGCTGCGTTTCGACGACGACATCCTGCCCACCGGGGCGCAGATGAACGACCTGCGGATACACGGCACGACGGTCTACATCACCGACTCCGGCCTGGGCGCGCTGATCATCCACGACACCGCCACGGGCAGGACCCTGCGCCGGCTCGCCGGGCGCGAGCAGATGCTGGGCACGCAGTCGCCGACGCCCACGCCCACCACCGCTTCCCCGTCGGTCGGCGGCACCGCGAACAAACACCGCACGCCGAAGAGCGACATGATCGAGGTGAGCGCGGACGGGACCTGGCTCTACTGGTCCACACCCGACGGTCCCGTCCGGCGGGTGCGCACCAGCGTGGTGCGTGACACGAGCCTGTCGGACGACGAGGTGGCGGCCCAGGTCGAGCATGTGGCGGACATCCCGCTCTGCGGTGGCTGCGCCCTCGACACCCGGGGCAACCTGTACCTGTCGGACATCGACCACCACCGCATCCTGCTGCTGTCCCCGGCGGGCAAGCGGACGGTGCTTGCCGCGGACGCCGGTCTGATCAGCCCGGACGGCTCCTTCATCGACGGCGACCGGCGGCTGTACGTACCGGCCCCGCAGACCAGGCTGACCGAACTCTTCGGCCATGCCAAGGACCTGACCAGCAAGCCCTTCCTGATCTACTCCCTGCGCCTGCCGGAGACGTTCGACGGGATACGCCTGGGCGACGCCGTCACGGGCGGTTGAGGGCGCCGCCCCGGCCGGCCAACCGACCGGACCGCACGGGCACCTCATCCGGTACCGCTACTCCTTCACAGTCACCTCAAAGGCGTGCCTTACGGTTTCCTCAGACGGCGTCCGGACAATCTTCCGCATGAACACCTCTCACCTGCCGCGACGCGGTTTCCTCGCCGCCTCGCTCGGCGCCGTCTTCCTCGGTGCCACCGCCTGCGGCACCTCCTCCGACAGCTCCGCCGCCGGCGAGTCCAGCTCCGCCGCCGCCTCCAGTGGCACCCCCACCGCCGAGGCCAGCGAAACCGCCACGGCGACGAGCGTCGAGGAACCGCCCAGTCTGGACGACCTGACCTCCCAGGTGAAGAGCTCATTCAAGCAGTTCACCTACGAGGACTCGCAGACGGGTGAGTCCCTGCCCTACAACCTGTACATCCCCGAGGACTACGACGCGTCCAAGTCCTACCCTCTGGTCCTCTACATCGCCGACTCCAGCCTGGTCGGCCAGGACGTCACCGCCCCGCTGTCCCAGTACGGCGCGCTCATCTGGGCCAGCGCCGACGAGCAGGCCAAGCACGAGAGTTTCGTCCTGGTCCCCGAATACCCGTCCGTCATCATCGACGACCACGGCAGCTTCACCACCACCGACTACGTCGAGATGACCACCCGTCTGCTCAGCTCGGTCACCGGCAAGTACAGCGTCGACGACAAGCGGATCTACGGCACCGGGCAGTCGATGGGCTGCATGACGGTGATGTACCTGACCGCCAAGCACCCCGACCTGTTCGCCGCCGAACTCTTCGTCTCCGGCCAGTGGGACATCAGCGAACTCGACAACCTCGCCAAGGAGAAGTTCTTCTACATCGCCGCCGGCGGCGACGAGAACGCCTCCGGCGGCCAGGACGACGTCAAGGCCATGCTCAAGGACGCCGGAGTCTCGTATCAGAGCGCCACCTGGGACGCCACCTGGTCCGCCGCGAAGTACGCCACCGCCGCCGAGGAGCTCTTCGCCGCCGGTGACAGCATCAACTTCGCCACGTTCAAGACGGGCACCGTGCTGGAGGCATCCGACTCCACTTCCTCCGACCCGGCCATGAACAGCGAGCACATGGCGTCCTTCGAACCGGCCTACAAGATCACCCCGCTGCGCGACTGGCTCTTCGAGCAGAAGGCGGCCTGACCGCCCGCCGGACGGGGTCCGCCCGGGTCGGCACGCCGCCGGACGGACCCCGTCCGGCGGCGTCATCCGGTCGGTGCGGAGCCCGTCCGGGCACCGGGCGGAAGGACCACGACACCGTCCAGGTCCGCGTACACGAGGTCGCCGTTACGGAAGGTGGCGTCACCGAAGGTGACCGGTTCTCCCGTACTGCCCGTCCCCTCCTTGGCACTGCGCCCCGGATGCGTGCCCAGGGCCATGACGCCGAGGTCGGTTCCGCGCAGCCGTTCCGCGTCCCGGACGGCACCGTTGACGACGATGCCCGTCCATCCGCTGGACGCGCCCAGTTCGGCCATGTTGTCGCCGAGCAGGGCACAGCCGAGGAAGCCGCCGCCGTCGACGACGAGGACACGTCCGTGCCCCGGCTGTGACAGTGCCGCCCGGAGGTGGACGTTGTCCCCGAGGCAGCGCACCATGGCGACGGGCCCCGCGAACAGCCGCCGCGCACCGAAGTGACGCAGTGGTACGGCGCAGGTGACGGCCGTGTCTCCCAGGGCATCGCACAGGTCGGCCGTCGGTTCGGGGTGGGTCATGTGTGCTCCTGACAGTGCGTGGTGGTTCCGGCCGGGCGCCGGGGAGGGCGCCCGGCCGGGGATCAGTGGTGCGCGCCGGCCGGCGTACCCTGGCGCGGGCCGGGCAGCCGCATGTGGCGGCTGAGTACGGTGCGGGCGGTCCTGATGTCGACCAGGGCCGGGCCGCTTTGGTTCAGCGCCGCCTCGGCCGTGGCCCGGGCGTCGGCGTGCTCGTCGATCGTCCAGGCCCGGGCGCCCAGCGCGCGGGCCAGCACCGCCAGGTCCGGCGGGGGCACCACGGCCAGCTCCGCGCCGTCACCGTCGCGTCGCAGCCGCTGGTACTCGGTGCCGAGCGCCTGGTCGTTGAGGACGAAGACCGTCAGGTCCACGCCCGTCCGGGCGGCCGTGTCGAGTTCCTGGGCGTGCATCATGAAGGCCGCGTCGCCCTCGAAGACGACGACCTTCTGGCCGGGCGCACCGCGGGCGGCACCGATGGCGGACGTCATCGCCTGGCCGATGGACCCGAAACCCTGGGCGGTGAGAATCCGGCCGTCGGCCGGTGCGGTGACGAAGGCGGAGACGAAGCCGGAGCAGTGGCCGTTGCTCACCACCACCACGGCGTCCCGCGGAATCACTTCGCTGATGTGCAGGAGAGCGGCGCGTGGGTCCACCGTGCCGGGCTGCAGGTCGGGGGCGTAGACGTCGAGGTCCTCCTGCCAGCAGTCCGCGGAGGTGCCGACCGGGGTGAACCAGGGGTCGCGCCGTCCGGTGGCCGCGGCGACGGCACGGGCGACCTCGGCCATGGTGGCCGTCGCCTCCCCGCGCACGACGGTACCCAGGGCGGTGGCCTCCGGGACGGCAGGCGGCTCGTCGAGGACGCGCAGGACGTCCGCCGCGGCGAACAGCTCCCGGGACTGGGTGGTGCTGCGACCCATGCCGGCTCCGACGGCGACCACGACGTCGGCCTCGGCCAGCACCCGTTCGGCCGCCGGGTGGGACAGTCCACCGGCGATGCCCAGATCCAGGAGGTGGCCGTCGAACAGGCCCTTGGCGGGCAGGGTGGTGGCCAGTCCGGCGCCCAGGTGGCCGGCGAGGACCCGCAGAGGGTCCGCGGCACCGCCGAGGGCACCCCGGCCCGCGATCAGCACGGGCCGCCGCGCCCGCACCAGGGCGGTGGTCAGCTGCCGTACCGCGGTGGCCGGAGCACCCTCTGCGGTGGGTCCGCATACGGCTCCGGCAGGGCGGTGCCGACCGCCTGGGCCGGTACTCCGGGTTCGGGACGCGCCGGTGAAGAGGTCCGCGGCGACCGCCAGGACCACCGGCCGTGAGCGGGCCTTGGCCAGGGCCATCACCTCGTCGACGACGGCATCCGGGTCCTCGTCCGCGGCCATGCGTCGGTAGGGAGCCTCGCACGCGGTGGCGAAGGACTCCTGGCCGAAGCTCTGGGCGCCCGCGTACCCGGTGGGGACCTCGGCCGTGATCAGCACGAGCGGGGAGCGGTTGCGGGCCGCGACCACCAGCGAGGTGGCCACGTGGGTGAGTCCGGGACCGTGGGTGACGGAGCAGACGCCCACGCCGCCCGACGACCAGGCGTATCCCTCGGCCATCGCGACTGCGGCACTCTCGTGCCGGACCTCGACGACCTCCACGCCGGCTGTGTCGAGGGCGAGGAAGAGCGCCATGTTGCCGTCGCCCATCAGTCCGAACACGGTGGAGCAGCCGTGCCGGGCCACCGCCTCCGCCACCGTCCGGGCCCGCGTCGTGGGCACCGTTCCGTCGGCGGAGCCGAGGCGCTTGTCGGTGCTGTTCAAAACTGGTACCTCCGCAGTCCGCCGTCGACGGGGACGACCGTGCCGGTGATGTACGAGGCGCCCGGGGAGGCCAGGAAGGCGACGAGCCGCCCGATGTCCTCGGGGTCCCCGTAGCGGCCGACGGGTATGTCCTTGATGTGCTCGGCCCGGTCGGCGTCGGAGTAGTTCCTGAGCATCTGCTCGCTGAGGATGCGGCCGGGGGCGACGGAGTTGACGGTGACGCCCTCGGGGCCCAGCTCTCGGGACAGGCCCTTGGCCCACGCGTGCGCGGCGGCCTTGGCACAGAACTCCCCGCTGACGCGCGGTGGTTCGGACTTGCCGGTGATGTTGACGACCCGGCCCCAGCGAGCCGCGCGCATGGCCGGCAGGAAGAGTTTGGTCAGCCGGCGCATCGACTCGAAGTTCAGGTTCATGGCGACGGACCACTCGTCGTCGCTCGCCGTCAGCCCGGAGGGCCGCCTGCCCCCCGCGCTGTTGGCGAGGATCGCCACGGGGCCCAGGGCCGCCTCGGCTCGTTCGAGGGCGGTTTCGCCGTCCTTCCTCCTCGGTGATGTCGGCCGATACCACGGCCGGGCGCGGCAGGCCCTCGGCCGCCACCTGGTCGGCGAGTTCGGTGAGCTTGTCGGCCCGCCTGGCGACGAGGGCCACCCGGGCTCCCTCGCGGGCCAGACAGGTGGCGATGCCACGGCCGATACCGGCGCTCGCGCCGGTGACGACCGCGGTCCGTCCCTCCAACTGGAGATCCACGGTGTTCCTCTCCTGTGCTGCGTGCTGCGTGCTGCGTGCTGCGTGCTGCGTGCTGCGTGCTGCGTGCTGCTGATTGACGCCCCGGACGGCGGCTCGGCCGACGTCACGGGCAGTCCCGTCCGGTCCGTACTGCCGTACTGCCGTGCGCGACGGTGCGGTGGCTGTTCTCCGGCCGTCCGGAGGCCGCCGTCTCAGTCGCTCCGGTGCTGCTGCCAGGCGGGCGGCGCGTCGTCCTTCCCCTCGTGCAGCCGCGCGACGACCTTGTCGCCCGGACGGAGCGTGCGGGCGGCCCGGGGGATCTCAACGATGAAGGACACCTCCGCGCTGCGGCAGGTGACCTCGGTGCGGTTGCCCAGGAACTCCACCAGTTCGACCGTGGCGTCGATGCCGCCCGAGCCGTTGTCGTCGGTGGCCGCGCCCAGGGTGAGCGCCTCCGGCCGGACCAGGATGTCGATCCGCTGCCCGACGGCCACGTCCCGGCCGTCCGTGGGCGGCGCGACGCGCAGCACCGGCCGGTTGTCCGCGCTCGTCAGCACGGCGGCGGTGTCCGCTCCGCGCTCGACGATCTCGGCGGGCAGGACGTTCACCGGGCCGAGTGCCTCGGCGACGAAGCGGTTCCTCGGTGCCGCGTACAGTTCGGCGGGCGAACCCGCCTGCTGCGCGGTGCCGTTCCGCATGACGATCACGCGGTCGGACAGGGCGAGGGCCTCGGTGCGATCGTGGGTGACGTAGAGCATGGTCAGGCCCAGCCGGCGTTGCAGGGCGTGGATCTCGGTGCGCATCCGGACACGCAGTTCGGTGTCCAGGTTGCTCAGCGGCTCGTCCAGGAGCAGCAGTTTCGACTGGGTGACCAGGCCGCGGGCCAGCACCACCCGCTGCTGCTGGCCGCCGCTGAGGCTGGTGGCGGAGCGGGAGCCGTACCCGCCCAGGCCGACGGTCTCCAGCATCTCGTTGGTGCGCTCGGTGATCTCCTCCTTCGGCAGCCGCTGGGCGCGCAGCCCGTAGGCGACGTTCTGGTAGACCGTCATGTGCGGCCACAGGGCGTAGGACTGGAAGACCATGTTCACCGAGCGCCGCTCGGGCCGCACGTGGGTACGCCGGTCGGCGACCACCCGGCCGCCGAGGGTGATGCTGCCGTCGGTGACCCGGTGCAGCCCTGCCACACAGCGCAGGGTGGTGGTCTTGCCGCAGCCGCTGGGGCCGAGCAGGGTCACGAACTCGCCCCGCCCTATACGCAGGTCGACGCCGTCGACCACGCGGTTCTTGCCGTGCTGGGCCACGATCCGCCGTGCGTCGAGCACCGCCTCCGTGCCCGCTGGTGCGACCGCGGGTGCCGTGGCCGGTCCGGTGGCCGTCATCACTTCCTCCGATCTGCGCGTTCCGCGCGGTCCGCCCGGAAGAGGGCCCGTAGGACACCCATGCCGGCGAACATCAGGACGAGTTGGAGCAGGCCGACCGCCGCGGCTTTGGTGAGCGCGCTGCTGGAGTAGTTCCAGGCGACGACGGACAGGACCTGGGTGTGGGGTGAGTAGAGCGCCACCGCGACGTTGAGTTCGCGGATGGCCAGTACGAAGATCAGGACGAACGCGCTGTACAGCGACGGCCGGATCAGCGGCAGCAGTACCGACCAGACCGTCCGCAGGCGGGAGGCGCCGGAGACCTGGGAGGCTTCCTCCAGGGACTGGTCGAGCTGGTGGACGCCGTTGGAGACCAGGCGGACGGCGTGGGTGAGGCAGACCGAGACCATGCCGATCCCGATCAGCGGCAGTGACGCGTACAGCGGTGTGCGGATCAGGAGCAGGAGCAGGCCGGTGCCCATCACCAGGCCGGGCACCGCCATCGGCGCGGTCGCCACGTAGGACAGCGCGCGGGCGGTCGGCAGCCGCAGCCGGTCGGCGAGGTAGACCACCACGACACCGAGGGCGAGGGAGACGACGGGCACTCCGATGGCCAGCAGCACGGTGTTGACGGTGGCGGTGCGGACTTCGGCGGTGTCCAGCGCGTCCCACAGCGTGGCGAACGACATGTCGACATCGCCCAGGGACACCGGCAGGAAGCTCGACATCGACATGACCACGATCGCGGCGAGCGGCAGCAGGAAGGTGACGAGCGAGTAGGCGCCGGTCAGCGTCCACACGACGGCCGCGGTGAGCCGCGAGGGCTGGGTGCGGGTGGACTGGTGTCCCCGGCCGGAGACGGAGACGAACCGCTCACCGTTGCGCAGGGTGCGCTGGTAGAGGTAGAGGCCGACCATGCAGACGATCATCAGTTCGGCGCTGACGGCCGCCGCGAGCGGCAGGTTCTGGCTGGCGCTGTACAGGGCGTTGTACACGGTCACCGACAGAGGTGTGAAGGAGCCCTGCTGGCCGAGGATGCTCGGTACCGAGAACTCGCCCACGGCGAGGATGCCGATGAACAGCACCGCCGACAGCAGGGATGCGCGCAGCACCGGCAGCATGACCCTGAGCGTCGTGTACGTGGGGCCCCGGCCGCACAGGTGGGACGCTTCCAGCATGCGGGAGTCGATCCGCCGCATGGCCGCCGAGACGAACAGGTAGGCGTAGGGCACGTACTGGACGACCATCACGAAGATCATGCCGCCGGTGGACAGCGAGTCGGGCTGGAACCAGGCCGGGACGCCGATCGAGTCCAGGAACCGGTTGATGACCCCGGTGTCCGGTGCGGCCAGCCACACCCAGGCCACCGCGGTCACGAAGGGCGAGATGAACAGCGTGCCCATGCACAGCGTCTCGCGCAGGCGTTCGGCCCGCATCTCCAGCCGGACGGTGGACCAGGCCAGGGCCGTCGCGACCGCGGTGGCGACGGCGCCGATGAGCAGGGCGAAGAGCACCGACCGGACGAGCAGCCAGAGCATCGAGCCGGTGGCGAAGACATCGCGCACGGCGGTGAGGGAGAGTCCTCCGGCGAAGGTGATCGGGTCGTTCGTCACCGCGCAGACGACGACGTAGACGGCGGGGCCCACGACGAGAGCGGCCAGGATCAGCCAGGTCAGCACGAGCAGGGCGTGGTGCTGGTGGTCCCGGCTCTCCAGGTCCCCGGGTGCCGTCTCGCCGGCCGGCCGGCCGGGACCCATGTTCTGCAGCACGCTCATGACGCTCCCCGCACGGTCTGGTCCCACCGCTCGACGAACTCGGCCAGTCCCGGGCCGGTCAGGGTGGGGTCGGTCTGCCAGTCGAGCCAGACCTTCTCGGGCCGCTGGTACCAGGGCAGTTCGGAGGCGAACCCCCGGTCTTCCGTCCAGCCCGCCATCACCGAACTGCCGCCGGTGGCCTCGGTCATGGCCTCTTGACCAGCATGGGACTGGGCCCACTCGGAGAAGAGCCGCGCGGCCGCCGGATGCGGCGCCTCGGCCGCGACGCCCTGGTAGAAGAGGGTGGCGTTCATCGGGGAGACGGACGAGAAGCGGACCGGTGATCCGGACAGCGCCAGCGGGCCGAAGATCGCGTCGTCACCGAAGATGGTCGCGCTGAAGGCGCCGGCCAAGATCTCCTGCGAGATGGTCTGAATGCTGCTCACGACGGCCGGCCTCGGGCGAGACGTTCACCCTGCCCGATGCGACCGACGTACGGTCGTTCACCAAGGAGAAGGGCCTTACCTGGGTCTCGATGTGGGCCACGTTCCGCGACCGGCAGTGCGACAGCGGTACCTCCTCGGGCAGCGCGCAGACCGACTGCAGCGGAGTGGATCAGGAGGACGGCGCGTTCGCGAAGGCATTGGCTGGCTGAGGGCCACCGGATCCCGGGTCTCAAGATGACAGCGGCGACAGGCTGAGAGGCGCGCACTGCTTTCGCCCGGATCGGAGAGTCCCGTACGGCCGTGGCGGACCAGCGGGGTGACGGACGGATGCCAAGGCATCCGACCACCCGGCTGGGAGCATTCTTGACCTCGCTGGACGCGGTAGCTTGGCGAGCTGGGCGACCAGTCCTTCGGGCATGCAAACGTGGAATACCCAGAGCTCCCCGCCGATTGGTTCTCGTGTAGAGATCACGGGAGGGGGCGCACTGGTGGCCGAGCTGATGTTGTTCCGGCGGGACGCGGACGGCCGGGACGTTGAGCTGTCCGGTTCGACGGTGGCGCTGGAAGTGGAGCTGCAGCGGCGGGTCGAGGCAGGGCTGGAGCAGATGCTCGGCATTCGGTTCCTGGCGTCGGAGTACCCGACCGGTCCGTGGCACCGTGGGCGGATCGACACCCTGGGGTTGGACGAGAACGGCAGCCCGGTCGTGATCGAGTTTACCGACCGCAGGTAGTCCTGCCCGTGATGTCCGTCTGGGACTGTGACCAGCACGTCCCCGGCTTGTTTACCGACCGTGTCCGGGACGTCTGTCATGTTCTGGAGTCGGTACGGAGGACGAGTGGCACGGCACGTGGTGGTCGGGGACCTGAGAGTCCAGCAGATCGAGCGGAAGGATGGGCGGCGGTCGTGGACGATCGTGTGGCCCGAGGGGACGGTGCACACGGAGGCGGACCGGTTCCTGCGTCTCCATGACGGTTCGGGAACGCAGAGGACGTACGCGTATCTGCTGGTGGACCACTTGCGGTGGCTGGAGCGCGAGTGCCTGACCTTCACCGCAGTCCAACTGCGGGATCTGGAACGGTACATGGGCATCATCGGTGCCGAGGTCCGCATGCCGCTCGGCGAGCCGTGGCGGGTCGGCAAGCGCCCCTACGGCCGCTCCGCGTTGTCGATCGCGGCGGCATGTCTGAAGGGCTTCTACCTGCATCAGTCCTCCCTCGGCATCAACGGCGAACTCGGCAAGAAGCTCGACAGGTCGCGGCTGCCGTCGCGGGTGGACCGGCGGCGTTCGTTCCTCGGGCATGTGAAGTCGTCGCTGCCCACCAACCCGCTGGCGCCGAAGGGACCGCACCGCCGGCATCCAAAGATGCTTCCGGACGGAGCCCGGGAGAGGCTGCTGGAGACGGTGAACGCCGCCCGGGACCGGCTGGTTGTCACCTGGCTCGCCGACGGCGGGCTTCGTATCGGCGAGCTGTGCGGGCTGCATTTGGTCGACCTGCATCTGCGTGAGAATGCGGCCTGCGGCGAGTGCCGCGCCCCTCACCTGCACGTCTGCCACCGGCCCGGCAATCCGAACCGGGCCGAAGCCAAGACCAAGCACCCCTGGCAGATCGAGCACGGCATCATGACCGGCGGGCTGATCAAACGAGTCAGCCCGGCGATGGTGCACACCTACTTCGAGTACGTCACCACCGAATACCCGCGCGGCGCCGGGCACGGCATGCTCCTGGTCCAGTTGCACGGCGCCGATACAGGACAGCCGTGGGCGCCGGTCGGAGCCCGGCGGATGCTCGGCCGGGCCGGGAAACGTGCGGGGCTCGGGGTCGTGAAACCCCATGCCTTCCGGCACTCGTTCACGTCCGCGGTTCTCGAAGCCGCCGACGGCAACGTGTTGATCGCCCGGGACGCCGGCGGCTGGGCGTCGGCGGCGATGGTGGATGAGGTCTACGGACATGTCGATGTCCACGACCCGGTGTTCGACGCCGCCCTGCGCACGGTCTGGGGTGGGACGAAGTGACGGCGCTGTCGCTGCTGCCGCAGCAGGATGCCCGCACGCGACGGGACCGGCTGGAGGTGCTCACCGCGCTGATCAACGGGCCCGAGTTCGATCCGGTGCTGCGTGGCGGGGTGCTGAGGATCCCGCCGCTGCACTCGGTCTATCCGTGGAGCTGCACGGTCATCGACTGCGCGCGTCCCCGCTGGAGGCGCTACGCGATGTGCTCGGTGCACGCCGGGCAGTGGCGGGAGGCGGAGGCGCGCGGCATGAGCCGGGCTCAGTTCCTGCGGACCGCGGAGCCGCTGCCGGTCACGGAGATGCCGGAGGCGATGATGTGCCGGATCTGCCCGCAGCGGCCGGCGTTCAGCCTGCAGTTGGTGTTGTGCTTCCGGCACCGCAACCGGTGGCTTGGCCATCTGAAGCGGCACCCCGGCGCGAGCGAGGATGAGGGGGAGTTCGACCGGTGGCTGGTCGACCAGCCGTCGCTGCCGGGCTACGGTGAGTGCCGTGCGGACGTATGTGACGAACTGGCCGCCTCGCCGCTGGGGTTGTGCGGCGCGCACGAGCGTGGCTACATCCGGGCCGGGCGGCCGGGCGGGGCGACGCTGCCGAAGAACTTCTTCGCCACCTACGAGCGCGGTGGTCGTCCTGTCCCGGTGACATGCGAGGACGAAGTCGCCTTCCGTGCCTGGTGCCGCGCGCAGCTGCCGGTTCACCGCACCGGAACGGTCAACCTGCGCGGGCTGCGGCCCTTGCTGCGGGCGGAGTTGCAGTGGGGCATGTATGTCCACGGCCTGCAGCCCGTCGCCGTGTGGCATCTGACGTGGGTGCAGTCGCTCGCGGACGAGTGCCAGCGCCGCGACGTGGACTCCCTGGCCAGCCTGGATGCGTCCGTCTTCCGCCGCGCCTACCACCAGCGCATGGTCCAGGAGATGCAACAGGCCCTGCGGAAGATCTACTTCACCCCCTCCGAGACCCGGGATGCCGGCTATATCGAGACCGAGCACTTCGGGGTGCGCTTCCCCCACCGCTCCAGCTACGTTGACCTGGCCTGCATCACCCAGCGGTGGCTGCGCGACCTCTTGTGGGAGCACATCGCCGATGTGCTGCGCTCGCCCACCTGCCCGCGCAGCGCCCAGCCGGTGGACTTCGTGCGCCGCGCCGGCGCCGAACTGTCCGCGTTCTTGGAGGCGGAGGCGCCGGGTGGCGGCCACGACCCGTCCGTTCTGCGCTGCGAGCACGTCCACCGCTTCGTCGCGGACCTGCGCAACCGCGAACGCCTCGGCCTGGCGTTCCGCGGACAGGCCCGCCTGGACGGCAAAAGGGCGAAGGTCACCGAGAACTCGCGCCGGATGGTGTTCAACTACGGCCGGGCCCTGCTGCGCGGCGCGCTGGACAGCGGCAGCGCCGAGAGAATCGGCCTGGACCGCGCCTTCATCGCCGCCATGCCGGTCGGCGGCCCGGGCACGCCCCGCAGCCGCAACCCCTTCCCCGACGAAGTCGCCCAGGCGCTTGCGGACGAGACCAACCTGCAGCAGCTCGCCTCCGGCCACGACCCGCACGACCGCGGCCTGAGGGACATGTGGGAGACCATCATCGTCACCGGCCGGCGCGCCAATGAGGTCATCCAGCTCCGTCTGGACTGCGTCGGCCGCTACGGCGGGCTGTCCCTGCTCTGGCACGACCAGACCAAGGTCGGAAACCTGAACGCGGCCGTCCGCATCCCCGACCACCTCCTTCACCGGCTCGAAGAACGCCGCAAGAAGACCCTGATCCACTACGCCGACCGGCACGCCGGCCGCCCGCCCACTGCGGCCGAGCGCGCCCAGCTGGCGCTGTTCCCCACCGACATCCTCAACCCCGACGGCCGCCGCGCCCTGTCCTACACCTGGTTCCACACCGGCTTCCGCAGCTGGATCGCCGACCTCGACCTCGGCGGTCACTACGTCGCCCACCAGGCCCGACACACGCTGGCCACCCGGCTGCTGCGGCACGGCGCGACCCTGACCCACATCCGCCGCTACCTCGGCCAGGTCTCCGACCGCATGGCCGAGCACTACGTCCACCTGACCCAGTCGGACCTGGACAACGTCCTCCAGCATGTGTGGGTTGCAGGCCCCGGCACCACGCATCCCGGCGAACTCCTCACCAGCGACACCACCCCGCTCACCCACGAGCAGGCCCAGGCCCTGGCCATCGACCTCTCCCGCCGCAGCACCCCGGCCGAGGGCGGGTTCTGCACCTTCCAGCCCGTCGTGAACGGCGGCGCCTGTCCCTTCAACCTCGACTGCCACAACTGCGACAAGCTCGTCCTCTCGGGTGCCGACCTCCTCTATTGGCGGCGCAAGCGCGAACAGTGGCGGCTGCTGGCCGAAGGCGCCCCCGACGACGCCACCGCCGACTACCTCCACCAGTACTTCGAACCCACCGCCCGTGCCATCGACGGCCTGGAGAAAGCTTTGGCCAGCCTCGGCCTCCTCGACGACGCTCTCGCCCTGGACCTGCGCAAACCCCAGGACTACTTCCACCACGTCTGGTCCACCGCCTTCCGCGCTGCCGACCTTGCCGACGCGGGCGGCGACGAGCCGGACGAGTACAGCGATACGTGCACAGCCGACAGCGACGACCCCGAACAGGAAGCCGCATGAACACCGCTACCGTTCCCGAACCCCGCACCGCGGCGGCCCTGGCCGCCCGCCGCCGCAAGACCGAAGCCGCCCTTGAGCGCGTCCACCAGGCCATCGCCCGGCTCCGACGGGAGAAAGCACAGGTCAGCGTCGCCGCTGTCGCCCGCCGAGCGGATGTCTCACGCACCTTCCTCTACGACAACACCGAGGCCAGAGCTGCGGTCGCCGCAGCGATGACGCAGATCGGTGAACGGCGGTCGGGGATCCTCGTCGAGCAGGACGACGAACGCGAGGCGACCTGGCGCGAACGCGCGCTGAACGCCGAGGACGCCCTCAAGGCCGCCCACGCCGAGGTCCTCACCCAGCGCAACCGCATCGGCGAACTCCTCGGTCAAATACGGGACTTGGAAGCCGAATGGACCGAGGAGGCCATCCAGCGGATCACCACCGAGAACACCGCCCTCAAGCAACGGGGCCGTCAACTCACCGCCGCCAACCGCACCCTCGACGAACGGCTTGAGGCCGCCCGCTCGAACCTCCGCTTCCAAGACCGCCGCGTCGCAGACCTCGAAGCCCAACTCGCGTCTCGCGACGGGTGATCATGCCCAGGCAGATGCCTCGTGGCGGATAGCCTCATCGGCCAGCCGCCCCGGCTCGAGCACGCGCACCAGGCGAGGTTGGTGATATCGGCGAGGCGGTTTGCGGACGGGGTGAAACCGCTCAGCGCTGCGGCCAGGGGGCCTGCGCGTCTGGGCGCAGCCCCCCGATGTAGTCAGCTGAAGAACGGGTCGTCCACGACGTGGGCCCAGCCGCCGTCCGGCTGACGTCGGAGGATCTCGGTGGTGGTGGAGATCACCGGTACCGGTCCGGCTCCGGTGAGTGTGGCGTTGTTCGACACCAGGGCGATGTCGTCAACCTGTCGGATGTCTCGCAGTTCGAGGTTGAGGTGGGATTGGCTGTCGACCATCTGCTGCATGGCCGCGCGGATGGCGTCGGTGCCCGTCAAGTGAGTCCCGGGGGCAGGAACGAAGTGGGCGTTCGGCTCGTAGAGCGACACCAGACCCTCGACGTCCCCTGTCTCCAGGTACTCCATGAACAAGGTCCCCACCTGCTGAGGCGTCTCAGCGCGGCGCCGGGCGGTGAGACCGACCGGCTTGTCGCCCCAGCCGGCCGAGGCCAGTAGGTCGTACCAGGAGGGATAGGCGCCATACGGCAGGTGACGGCGCAGCAGCTCGCCCGGGAAGGTGATCGGGGATGCCTTGTGCGGCTTGGCCGTGGCCTGGGTGAGGATGGCGTCGCTGAGCGCGTAGGCCAGGTCCAGGCGCGGGAGCAGGACGTGCACATCGTCGGCGAGGCCGGATGGCAGACTCTCACGCTGGACTCCGAGGATGTCGGTGCCGATACCGGCCTGGGCCAGCGCGACCTCCGTGCCCTTCCGCGCGGCGATGCCGTCCGAGGTGTGCAGGGCGATGGCGTCCCAGGCGATGGCGATACGCCGTTCCTCGACGCCGTGCTCGCGCAGGAATGCCGCTGCGGCGTCAGCGCCGTCGACTTCGAAGCGCTGGTCGCCGTTGCCCTCCTCGGTCAGGCCGATGTCGTGCAGAACACAGCTGAGGAACAGCAACTCGTCGTCGTAGTCGCTACCGGCGCGCAGACCCTGGTTCTGAGCATGAGCGCGAGCGAAAACATAGCTACGGACGCTGTGATGGAGAACGAATGCGGGCGAGATCCGGTCCAGATAGGCATAGGTGTCCCGGGCGAGGCTCGTGTCGGGCAGGTCGAGCTGCTCGAAGACGGACAAGCCTGCATCTGAGGTCATGATGTGTGTCTTTCGTCCGGATGCCCCGGTACGGGGACGATTGGTTCGGTGTCTCGGCGACGCGCTGACGCGTGCCGGGTCTTGGAGGTGCTGCGCACGGCACGTGGAGCGACGGCGGATCGCCCTGCCAGGGATGTGCGGTTGCCGTCGGTGCGGCTGGTGGAGTTGTGCGGTTTGCTGGAGGGGATGAAGGGGGGCGTGCGCGGCCCCCCCGGCGGGTCAGACGCGCTTTGTGAAGTCCTTGGTGGCGCGCTCGACGAAGTCCGCGACGCGCTTTGGATGTGAGACGAAGGCCGTGTGGGAGGCGTCGATGTCCTCGGTGTGTGCGTGCATCCGGTCGGCCATGTCCCGCTGCAGCTGAGGCGGGATGGCGTTGTCGTCGTTGGAGACGAGGTACCAGGTCGGCTTCCGGTCCCATCCCCGGACGGTGGCGGCCTCGGTGAACGCGAATGCGGACAGCGGCCGCTGCGTCGCGTACATCGCGCGGGCCAGCTCGTCGGAGGAGTCACCGCAGAACACCTCGCGGAACCGGCCGGGGTTGATGTAGAGGTCGGGCCCGCCCGGGGCGCCGGGGGCGTCATACGGGGTCGGCGCGTTCTCGGTGGCGAGCAGCGACGGCGCGTACCCGTCCTGTGCGCTGAGGCAGCTCTCGCCGACATCGAGGCCGAAAGCGGCCAGGTAGACCAGCCCGATCACGTTGTCGAGGCCGACGGCGGCGTGGCTGATGACGGCGCCGGCGTAGGAGTGGCCGACGAGCACGACGGGGCCGTCGACGGCCGCGACGCGGGTCCGGATCGAGGCGGCGTCGGACGCGAGAGCGCGCAGCGGGTTCGGCGGAGCGACGACGGTGAAGCCGTCGGCTTCGAGGCCGGAGATCAGTCCGCTGTAGCCGGACGCGTCCGCGAAGGCGCCATGGACGAGGACGATGGTGGGTTTGGCATCGGTCGTGGCCATGGTGGTGGTCGTGTCGGTCATGTCGTGCCCTGCTTTCTTGTCGGATGGAACGGTGGCCGCTGCGCGAAGCGCAACTTCTCTGGTGCGGAACGTTTTGGGGCAGATTGCCGGTCAGGCGGACGGTGCGAACGCTGTGATCGCGTCGACGAGTTCGTCGGGGGCTTCGAGCGGGATGAGGTGGCCGGTGTGTGCGATCACCGCGAACTGCGCTCCGGAGAGGTAGGGAAGGAGGTTGCGGCGCAGCACGTCGACGGGTTCGACGCGGTCGTGCTCGCCGGCGATGACGAGGGCTGGGACGCTGATCATGCGGGCGTGTTCGGTGATGTCCTCGGCGATGCCGCGCAGCGGCCATTCCGTGCGCGCCGCCTCGGCGCCGGCCCGGGAGTCCGCGCCGATCTGGGCCTTGACCCGTGCCGGCAGGTCGGTGGCGGTCAGGACGGTATCCCTCGCGCCGGCGACGGACTCTTCGGTGTCGTAGGCGTGGGAGAGGAACTCGCGGTACTCGGCGGTGATCTCCGCGGCCGGCCTGGCCGGTCCGGATCCGACGAGGACTACCCCCCGCAGACCGGCGGGTCGCGTCGCAGCGACGAGTTGCGCCACCTTGCCGCCCATGGAGTGCCCGACGAGGACGTAGTCGTCGATTCCGGCGTCGGCGAGGACGGCGACGGTGTCATCGGCGAGTTGGCGGAGCGTGTAGGGCCCAGGGAGCGTGTTCGAACGACTCCACCCGCGGAAGTCGACCGCGAGCGTGTCGCGGCCCGGCAGACGGTCCACGACCAGGTCCCAGGTGCGGGCGGAGCCGCCCCAGTAATGCAGGAAGACCAGGGTCGGACCCGTGCCTCTACGGTGGTCGTATGCGGGCAGGGAAAGGTGCTGTGTGCTGGTCATGCGGGGATCCTTCGGTCTCGCTTTGCGGCTGGTTCTGCCGTGGTTCCATTGGACCGCCGGGCGCGGAACGAGACATCGGCACGACTGGACGGCCGATGGTGAAAACTGGACTCGTGGCAACGATCCGGCACATGACCTATCAGCCCGCCGAGCGCGGGGCCTCGAGGGTCGAGGTAATGACGTTCCAACGGCTCCGGGACATCAATGACCGCGGCACGCAACGAGCCGATTTCCACGTCCTCGCTCTCGTCGACGAAGGGGAGGGCACGGTCACGGTCGACTTCGTCTCCCACCCGCTCTCGGCGCGGACCGCGGTGTGGATCCCGCCCGGCGCGGTGCACCGCTGGGACGACATCAACCGCGTCGCGGGGCACCTGGTGCTCTTCGTCCCGACCGCGCCGGTGACGCACCGCACGCGTGAGCTGGTCGCCTCTCCCGATCTCGCCGCCCGGTGGCCGGTGCCCGCCGAGTCCTGGCCGTTTGCCGACGCGGCACGCAGGCACCTTGTCCTCGAGGCGGCAGCCCTGGCCGAGGACCCGTCGACGGAGCTGCCCGAGATCCTGCTGTCCGCACTGATCACCCGCCTCGAGCCCCCACATTCCGAGGCGCGCTCGGCGAACCCGACGTTCCAGCTGTTCCGCGCGAGCGTCGAGGCGCATTTCCGGACCCACCACGACGCCGGTTACTACGCCGCGACGCTCGGGTTCGCCCCGCGCACCCTGAACCGGGCAGTGCAGCAGGTCACCGGGCGTACCGCGAAGGCGTACATCGTGGAACGGATCGTGCTCGAGGCGAAGCGCCTGCTGGCCCACGAACGCGTCACCGCGGCGCGATGTGCGAGCGAACTCAGGTTCCCGGACCCGTCGAACTTCTCCCTCTTGTTCCTGAAGGCGACGGGCCTGCGCCCAGGCGCCTGGCAGGCGGCGACGATCCTCGACTGACCCGTCGGCGCTCGCCTCCCGCTCGGCTACCTGCTGGCCGGCGCAACGGGTTCGGCGGCGGTCTCAACGACGTGTTCGACGACGGTCTCGACGAGCCCGGTCTCCAGCCGCAGCACGTATCCCGACACGGACGCGAGGACCTCGCTGGTCATCAGTGGGTCGCCGAGGAGCTTCTCGACGTCGCGCTGCACGGTCGCGGCCGGGTCCGTGACCGCACGCTCGGCGAGCACGGTGTCGTCGCCTCCGGTGCGCTCTGCGAAGGAGTGGCGGAACGCCGGGTCGGCGAGCAGACCGGTGCCGCACTGCGTGTGATGCACGATCGCGACGTCCATCCTGACCCCGAGCCGCACCGCCAGATATGCGATGTCCTCGGTCACCCGGCCGTCTACGCGTCCGCCCGTGTTCCGCAGCACTCCCGCTTCCCCGGGTCCGAGCCCGAGGAAGCCCGCCGGCTCGACTCGCGGATCGGCACAGACCAGTACCAGCGGCAGCCGCTCCGGCATCGATTCCGGCATCGCCAGCCGGGCGAGGTCGACGTTCGCCGCGAAAGCCTGGTTGCGCTTCAAGAACTCGTCGAAGTCCGACACGATTCCTCCATGTGGTGTATCTGCAACAGTGAGCGTGTCGGCTACACTACATACGAGGAGGTGCATATGCAACACCAGGGATCGGAAGAGGTACGACGGCAGGCTCTGTGGATGGCTGACCGGTGTCTCGGCAGGCGCATCGCGCGGTTGCAACGGCTCGTCTCGCGGCGCTTCGAGGCGGAGTTGCGGGAGTCGGGACTCACTCTGCCGCAGGTCGAAGTGCTCTCCGAGATGGCCGTCTCCGGCGAGCCCGTCCGCCCGTCGGAGATCGCCGGCTGGCTCGGCATCGAACGCTCCACGATCAGCCGGAACCTCGACCTGCTCGCCCAACTCGGTTACGTCCGTGCCGCAGAGACCTCGGCGACCGGGCGAACGACCCGTGTCGTCGTGACCGACGCCGGCCACCAGGCACTGGCGGACGCCCAGCCCGCCTGGGAACGGGCGCAGGCATGGATCAGCGGCGCGGTCGACGAGGACGCCGTCGACGCACTCGACCGCTGGCTCACCGCCCTCGAACTCGCCCCACGGCCCCGCTGACCACGAACGTCCTACCCGGAGGCTGCGGCGACCACGGTGCCCGCCTGCTCAAATTCCGGATTTTTTGGTGCCCGACCCACTGAACGACACCGGCCGGTGCGCTCAGCGTCACGGACATGTAGTCTACGAATCATCGCAGTTCAGAGCCGGTATCCGGGCTCCTGCGGTCGGTAATGTCGAGTTCAAGAAGGGCTCCGACAGCGGCATGCTGTCGCAAGCGGTCTCGTATCTCTCCTGGTTGGAGTCGGCACACCACGAGTTCGAGGCGCTCGTGCGCAAGGTGCTGGGCGCGGAGGCCGCCGAGTCGATCGACTGGCGTCGTCCGCGGATGGTCTGCATCGCGGACGGCTTCTCTCACCACGATCGCGTGGCCGTGCAGCGGCTGCCCGAGTCGATCGACCTGGTGCGCTACCGCCTCTTCGAGGGCGGCCTGCTGAGCCTGACCCTCGTCGACTCCTCGCCCAGCTTCCCAACCGCCGCTACGTCTCGGCGGAGACGGCGGCGGGACACGACCGTCAGCAGCGCGCCGGCGGCACCAGTGACTCCTTCACTGGTGGGTGTCGGTCTTGTCCCGGAGTGCCTGCGGGACCTGTACGCGGAGCTGGACGACGTTCTCACGGCGTGGGGCGAAGTCGAGGTTGCTCCGCTGCGGCACTACATCGCCTACCGGCGGTTGGTGAACGTGGCGTCGGTGCTCTTCCGTCCGAAGCACAAGGCGATCCTGGTCTATCTCAGACTCGACCCGGATTCGGTCGAGCTGGTGGAGGGCTTCACTCGGGACATGCGCAATATCGGGCACCTGGGGACCGGGGACCTGGAGGTGCGGCTTACCTCGGCGGCCGACCTGGAGACGGCGGCGCCGTTGATCCGGCGGACGTTCAAGGCGGCCTGACGCAACGAGGAGGGCGGCTGGTGCATCGGTTACTCGATGCGCCAGCCGCCCATCGGCATCTGCGTCCCGCAGGCCCCGGGTGTTCCGCTCTCATGGTCATGCCTCCGGCCCGGCCAGGTCGAAGTCGTCCTGCGTCAGCTCGGCGCGGAGCCGCTGCTCGGCCACGTCGGCGTAGTGGGAGGACAGCTCGACGCCCACAAAACTACGTCCCTCCCGCAGTGCCGCGATGCCCGTGGAGCCGCTGCCGGTGAACGGGTCGAGGACGACGCCGTCTTCGGGGCAGACCTGGACGAGCTGCTGCATGATCTCGACCGGCTTCTGGGTGATGTGGACGCGGCCCTTGCGGGGCTGGGAGGCGATGTAGTGGCCAGGCAGGTAGAGGTCGCGGGTGTGGTCGAGGGAGCCCTTCACGCCCCAGACGATGAACTCGGCATCCTGCTTCGGCCCGCCCTTCCGGGGCCGGCTCGCCGGCTTGATCCAGGGAATCGTCCCTGACCACGTCCAGCCCGCCATCTGCAGGGCATCCGTGGTGGTCGGCTCCTGGCGCCAGTCGGTGAAGACCATGGCGACCGAATGCTCGGTGGCCGCCCGGTACGCCTCGGTGAGCAGTTCGGTGAGCCAGGAGCGGTAGGAGCGCTGGTCGCGGTTCTCGCCGGGGAAGTTGGCGAGGTCGTGGGCCGAGTTGCTGGTGACGTACTTGGCTCGCGCGGTGCGGCCGGTGCGGTCCGCGCTGGTGCGTCCGCCGGAGTTGTACGGGGGGTCGGTGATCACGGCGTTGACGCTCTCGTCCGGGAGGGACTTCAGCACGGTGAGGGCGTCGCCTCGGTGCAGCGTGTAGCTCATGGGTAGGGCCTCTTTCAGGGCACAGCGGGGTCTGGGCCCGCTCCGGACAGCACTCAACGGTGTGCGTCTGGGGCGGGGTTGTGCCGGAGGTTAGCGGTGATCTCCGGCCGGTCCTAACGAGGTGGACCGCGCTACGAGTCCGGTTCCGGAAGACGTTTGGTGCGGCCGGAATCCCGGTCTACTGTCTCGCCGTGTCACCGGGCGGGGCCCCTCTCCCACCCCCGTTGATCTGTGCTTATCCGCGCTGCCTCGTCCAATCGAGCAGTAGTGGGAGCACGTTGCCCCATGCGTCTGCGAGCGCCTTCTGGAGGTCCGTTGTACTGCCTGAGATTACGAGCGCGGCCGGCTGCCGCGCGTGACCTGAAACCGGCGTCCGGGAGCTACCGACTCCCGTGACCCGGGCCCGCCCGAGCGGCGGATGCACATCAGCGCGGTGCCGACGGCTTTGCACGAGAAGTCGGCACCGCGTCTCCTACGAACGCCGAGGAGCCGCTGCGATGCAGCACGCCCTGATACATCCGCGCCCTGATCCTCCGCCGTCACCGGGCGAGCGCCGCCGCCTCGGTGGACGGCGGCGACGATGAAGAAGACCACCGGAGCCCTCCTGGGTCTGTGCGCGTCCGGTCCGCTGCTGCTGGCCGTTCCGGTTCTCGCCATCGGGGCCGGAACCGCCTCGGCCTCCTGCTCGGCCGGCGGCACACAGGCTGTGGATGCCGCCGCCGTCGCCACCCAGGTGGAGGCCATCCTGGACGGCGGCGACACGGGCTCGGTCTCCGTGCCGGGCCTCGGCGACCCGGCCGAGCAGGTGCCCAACGCCAAGACGATCCAGGCCACCGGCGTCGCGATGAACGTCCCTGCCCGGGGGCAGGTCGTGGCCCTGGCGACTGCCCTGCAGGAGAGTGGCCTGCGGAACCTGACCTACGGCGACCGCGACAGTCTGGGCCTGTTCCAGCAGCGGCCCTCGCAGGGCTGGGGAACGGCGGAACAGATCCTCGACCCTGTGCACGCCTCGACCAAGTTCTACGAAGGGCTTCAGAAGGTTTCGGGCTGGCAGTCGCTGTCCATCACCCAGGCCGCCCAGGCTGTGCAGAAGTCGGGGTACCCCGAGGCATACGCGAAGTGGGAGCCGTTGGCCACCGCCCTGCAGAAGGCCATCGAGCCGCTGCTGTCGAAGACCGACGACGGGTCGCCGAGTCCTTCATCGTCCGGCTCGTCCGGCACCGAGGAGGCGTCGCTCAGTACCGCGGGCGGCTGTTCGGCGGACGGGGACGGGACCGACTTCGGCACCATCCCGGCCGGCGCGGTGCCGGACGAGTACGAGATCCCGGCCGACGCTCCCGCGAAGGTGCGGACGGCGATCCGGTGGGCGCTCGGCCAGCTCGGCACGCCGTACCAGTGGGGCGGGACCTGCACGGACTCCCACGGTACGGCCGCGATGGGCCGGTGCGACTGCTCGTCCTTGATGCAGCAGGCATACAAGGCCAGCGGGGTCACGCTGACGCGGACGACGTACACGCAGGTCCAGGAGGGCAAGGCGGTTTCAATCGACGCCCTTGAGCCGGGTGACCTGCTCTTCACGGAGGGGACGGCCGCCGTGCCCGAGCACGTCGGCATGTTCATCGGGCAGGGCCTGATCGTGCACGCCCCGCACACCGGTGACGTGGTCCGCATCACGACCCTCGCGTCCTGGAAATCACAGATTCTCGCGGCCCGCCGAGTCGTCTGACCGGCGCTTCGCCCTTCTCCCCTTTTCCACGCATCGCCGCTTCGCCTCAGCGGACTTTGGCGTGCGCTTAATCGAACTGGAGTGCGTAATGTATCTAACTGACCAGGTCATCCAGCTCGCCTACGATCCCGGGATCAAGCCGAACGAGGGTGGTTTGCCGGGTCTGTCCGTCCTCAAGCAGGTGATGGGCTCGATCAATCTGTTCGGCCTCGTCGCCGTGGTCGGCGCCCTCGCCGTCAGTGCGGGTGTGTGGGCCTGGGGCCACCATTCGGGCGGTCACCAGGCGGAGGCCAACGGGAAGAAGGGCGTGCTGGTGAGTGCCGGCGCGGCCCTTCTGATCGGCGCGGCGAACGGCACGGTGGCGTTCTTCAGCACGCTGGGTTCGCAGGTCCACTGATGCCGTCACACTCCTCGAACTCCGGCGGCGCATCTCGCGTGCGCCGCCGGGCGTTGCTCGGCACCGTCGTCCTGGTGGTGCTCGTCTCCGTGGCCGGCCTGGCCGCCTACCTCACCCGCGGCGGACGGGCCTCCGATACCCCCGCTTCCCCCTCGACTTCGCCCTCGGTTGTTTCCCCGTCCGCGTCGCCGTCCGGGTCAGCCGCGCCGCACACCGGTTCTCGTGCCCTGCCGGTCCCGCCGAAGACCAGCGATCCGATCACGTTCGGGAAGGCGGCTGCAGCGGCGCTGTGGTCGTACGACACCCGCGCGTACTCGCGGACCGAGCTGCGGCAGGCTCTGCGCGGGTGGCTGACCACGGAGGCGAAGTATGCCGATGCGGACTCGGTCGAGGAGGTCGTCCCTTCGGCCGTGCTGTGGAAGGAGATGGCCGCCAACGGTCAGTTCGCCACCGCCAAGGTGAACGAGGGGCACTTCCCGGACGCGTTCACCCAGGCCCTTCAGGAAGACCCCGGCGCGATCACTCAGGCGTACGTCTACGCCGTCACGGTCTCCGGCAAGCAGTCGATCGCCTGGAAGGGCTCGCCCGCCGGCGGTGCGGAGAGCCGCACCACCACCCTCGCCGTCCAGTGCCGGCCCGACCATCCCTGCGCCCTGGTCGGCGTCATGCCGTCCGTCTCCCCCTGACCCCTCACATAAGGAAGGAGGTACCACCATGGCAGTCTGCGACCTTCCCCTGATGGACAAGGTGTGCGGCGCCGTCGACTTCGCCACCAACCCCGCCGGCACCGTCACCGACGGCATCGGCGCGTGGATCGCAAAGTCGGCGGGCGAACTCGCCGCCAGCGCGGCAGATCTCGCCGCCAAGGCCGTCAACGCGACGACCGCCATCGACCTCAACGCCGGATGGTTCCGGGACAACTACGAGCTGCTGCTGCCCATCGGGCTCGCGCTGACCGTCGGCACTTTCTGCATCCAGCTCATGTCCGCCGCCTGGCGGCGCGACGAGCGTGCCCTGGCCCAGGCCGCGATCGGCACCATGACCGGTGTCCTGTTCAGCTTCTGCGCCATCGCCTTCACCACCGTCGCCATCACCGTGGTCGACGCCCTGTCCGACGGCCTCTTCCAAGCGGCGAACACCTCCATCGACGACGCGATCCGCCGCGTGGTGAAGGTCAACCAGCTGGGGATGATGTACGGCCTGGGCTGGACCGTCCCGGCCCTGGTCGCCGTGGGCTGCGCGCTCGGCGCCTTCCTGTACTGGGGCGTCATGGTCGCCCGCAAAGTCGGTGTCCTGGTCATGGTCGCCCTCGCCGTGTTCGCCGGGGCCGGAGGCGGCTGGGAGGTCGCCAAGCGGTGGCGGCGCGGCTGGATCGAGGCCACCGCCACCCTGGTGGTCTCCAAGCTGCTGATGACCGTGGTCTTCCTGATCGGTGTCTCCGCCATGGGCAAGAGTGACGCCAGCGACGGCATGTCGGCCCTGTCCGACGCGATGGCCGGCATCGTCGTCATGGTCCTGGTCCTGCTGTGCCCGTATGCGACATACAAGTTCGTGCACTGGGCCAGCGACGGTGGCGGTCACGACGACCTGCACCGCACCGGCGTCGCCGGCCTGGCGGTCGCCGCCGGGGCGGCGAAGACTGCGGGCAGCCTGGCAATGCAGGCCGGCACCAGGACACCCGCCCCGCAGGGTCCCAGCCAGGTCCCCGGTGCGGGCACCGACGGTGTCGCCTCCGGCATCACCCCCTCCGGCGGCAACCTAAGCAAGGAGGGTATCGACGCCGGTACGCCCGCACCACAGACCCGCTTCCGTTACGGCGAGGACTCCAACGCCACCGGCGACAAGGGCCGGGCCCTGATCCAGCGCCCCGGCATCCCGCCGCTCATCACGCGTCCCGACGAGGATGAAACGGAAGGTTCGGATACGACCGTCCAGGGCGTCACCAGTAGCTCCGGTCATCCCGCCGGTGTGGCGGGGGTGGGCGGCAGCGTGGCCTCGGTGCCGCCGGTCGGCCCGGTGCCTTCGGCCGCCGGTGCTGAGACGCCGGCGAAGTGGGTGTACCCCGCTCAGCCGCCGTCGGATTCCTGACCCGCCACAACCAGGGGCGGGCCGTACTCCACGGCCCGCCCCCATCCCGCCCGACCAACAGAAAGGCCCTGCCATGCCTGCCAGAAGAACGTCGCGCGCCCCATCCTCCGTCCGCTCCCACCGACTGGAACCACCATGTCCGGCAAGCACCAGGCCCCCACGGCCACCGTGAAGTTCCCCCACCGCAGCAGGCGCGGCATCCTGCTCGGTCTGACCGCCCCGCAACTGATCGTCGCCGGCCTCGCCGGTCTGCTCCTTCTCGCCGTGGTTCTCACCCGCGGTGCGGTCGGCGCTCTGCAGCTCATCCCGCTGTGGGCCGTCATCGCCCTTCTCGTCTTCGTCCGTCACCGGGGCCGTGCCCTGGCGGACTGGGCGCCGATCGTCACCCGGTACGTCCTGCGCCGGATGCGCGGCCAGCTCATCTGGCTCACCCGGCCCTCCCGCCGACCGACCCGCGAAGGACTCCTTCACCTTCCCGGCACCGCGGCCAGTCTGCGTGTGGTCACTGCCCCCGACAGCCGGTACGGTGCGGTCCACGATCCCCACAACGGCACGCTGACCGCCGTGGTCAAGGTCTCCTCCCGCGCCTACGCGCTGCTCGACCCGGGCACCCAGCAGGCCAACGTGGGCGGCTGGGGACGCGCACTGGCCGCGCTCGCCCGCACCGGGCAGATCGCCCGCATCCAGGTCATCGAGCGCACCGTCCCGGACTCCGGTGACGCGCTGCGCCGCTACTGGGAAGAGCACGGCCGGCCAGATGCCCCCACGGCCGGCGCGATCTACAGCGAGCTGATCCAGAGCGCGGGCCCGGCGGCGGCCCCGCACGAGGCGTATGTCGCGGTGGCACTGGACACCAAGGCGGCGAGGCGCCTGATCAACCAGGCCGGCGGCGGCCTGACCGGGTCCTTCAGCGTGCTGGCGCAGCTGACCTCCACCTTCGACCAGGCCGCGCGGACCGCCGGTCTCAACCCCGCCGGCTGGCTCACCGCCCGCGAGATCGCCGCCGTCGTGCGCACCGCCTACGACCCCAAGGCCCTGGCGACGCTGGACCGGTGGTCCACCGCCGGCCGTCCCGAGGCCGAGCCCGCCGCCGCCGGCCCCGTCGTGGTCGTCGAGAAGGCGGACCACATCGCGACCGACTCGGCTGTCCACGCCACGTACTGGGTGGAGAACTGGCCCCGGACCGAAACCAGCGCGGGCTTCCTGCACCAGCTCCTGTTCACCGGCGGGGTCCGGCGCACCCTGTCACTCTCGTACGAGCCGAAGGGACTGGACGCCGCCCTGCGCGACGTCCAGCGCAAGAAGGCCAGCGTGATCGCCGATGCCGCCGAGCGGGCCCGGCGCGGCCAGGTCGACTCCGAGGCGGACTCGATCGAGTACCAGGACATCAAATCCCGTGAGCGCCAGCTCATCGCGGGCCACGCCGATGTCGCCCTGACCGGGCTGCTGACCGTCTCGGCCGACTCCGAGGACGAACTCAGCACCGCCTGCGCGGTCGTGGAGACCGCCGCCGTCGGCGCCCAGCTCGATCTCCGTCCGCTGACCTGGCAGCAGGCCGAAGCGTTCACCGCCGCCGCCGTGCCGCTCGCGCTCCCCGCTTGAGCCCCCTTCGAAAGAGCACTCCCATGTCCCGCACTGCCAGCCCGACCGCGCAGGACTTCGTGCCCTTCGCCACCGCCGCGCTGGACTTCCACCGCGCGATCAACCTCCCCGGTGGCCCGCTCGTCACCACCCGCGCCGAGCTGGACGCCCTGCACGCCCACCTCGTTTCGCTGTACGGGCTGCTCGACGCCCATGCCGCCCGCACCGGCCGGCTCGTGCCGGCCGAGGGCGACCGGCTCCGCACCGCGCGCACCCGGATCTGGCAGGCCGCCGACCAGGTCCACGCCGCCTACCACGCCGCCCCCCGGCCGGACTCCGGCGAGGTGCCGGAACCCGAGGCGTGCCGGATCGGCCTGCCCGAAGGGGCGCCGGAGCTGACCATTTGCCAGCGCCATCAGCGCACCGCCCATCTGGTGCGTCGCCGCACGACCCCGGCGGACCTGCACGCGCCGTTCACCGGCCTCGTCCGTCGCTGACCCACCCCTGCCTGGAGAACCGTTCATGTCCCGTACCCGCGCCACCGCCTCCCCCGTGTTCGTCCCCCGCAAGGCGTCGCGTGCCGAGCAGCGGGCCGCCCGAGCGGGTTTCGCCGAGGCCCGCCGCCAGGCCCGCCTCGCCGGAACACCGCCCAAGCACCGAGCCGAAGCAACCGTCGACCCGCAACTGCGGCCGGCCTACCCGGCGGCCGGCCGTCCCGGTCCGGCCTCGGCCCGGGGCGGCAAGCTCAAGCTGCCCGCCCACCGGATGACCACCGCCACCGCTTCGGGTGCCTACCCCTTCGTGGCCGAGGGCGGCCTGGGGGCGGAAGGCGTCTTCATCGGCCGGGACGTCCACGCCGAAGCAGCCTTCTGCTTCGACCCCTTCTCGCTGTACAACAGCGGCCGGATCGAGGGCTTCACCAACCCCAACGCGGTCCTCGCCGGAATCATCGGCATGGGCAAGTCGGCGCTCGCCAAGTCCATCGCCACCCGGTCGATCGCCCACGGCTACCGGATCTACATCCCCTGCGACCCCAAGGGCGAGTGGACATCCGTCGCTCAAGCTCTCGGTGGCTACAGCATCGCGCTGGGCCCAGGGCTGCCCGGCAGGCTCAACCCGCTGGACGCCCCGGCCCGGCCCGCATCCGTCAGCCAGGACGACTGGACCACCGAGGTCCGAAAGCGCCGCCTGCTGCTCCTGGCCGGCCTGGCCCGCACCGTACTCAAGCGCGACCTGATGCCGATGGAGCACACCGCCCTGGACCTGGCCCTCGACCTGGTCGTCGCCGAGGCAGCCGCCCGTGGCACGGTGCCTCTGCTCGGCGAGATCGCCCAGGTCCTCGGCTCGTCCGAGCGCCTCGACCGGGCCCTCGGCCATCAGGCCGGGCACCTCGGATCCGCCGCTCAGGACCTCGCGCACGCCCTGCGCCGCCTGGTGCACGGCGACCTCAGCGGCATGTTCGACGCCCCGTCCACCGTGGCCTTCGACCCGACCACGCCGATGCTGTCCATCGACCTCTCCCGCCTCGGCGGCTCCGGCGACGACACCGCGCTGGTCCTCGCGATGACCTGCGCGAGCGCGTGGATGGAGTCCGCCCTCGCCGACCCCGACGGCGGCCGACGCTGGGTGATCTACGACGAAGCCTGGCGCCTGATGCGCCATGTCGGCCTGCTCGAACGCATGCAGTCACAGTGGAAGCTCAGCCGCGGTCTCGGCATCGCGAACCTCATGGTCATCCACCGGCTGTCGGACCTGCTCTCGGCGGGTGACGCCGGCTCACGCGGACGGGTGCTGGCCGAGGGACTCCTGGCCGACTGCTCCACCCGCATCATCTACCGCCAGGAACCCGACCAGCTCGCCGCCGCCGCATCCCTGCTCGGCCTGACCGGCGTCGAAACCCAGGCGGTGTCCGCCCTGACCAAGGGCCGCGGCCTGTGGAAAGTCGCCGGCCGCTCCTTCATCACCCAGCACATCCTGCACCCGACCGAACGTGAACTGTTCGACACCGACGCCCGCATGTCGGCCTAGCTCAACCACCCTTATGCCTCCGGGAGTTATCCGTTGTCTTCGACCCTGTCGCAGGCGGACTACCGAGCGACCGGAAACGTCATCAGCCCAGCCGCGCGCTCCCGCGCCGACGCACCGGCCGCCGGCGGGTGCGACCGTCTCGCCGCCGCCCGGCCCGAGAAATTCGAGGAGCTGTTCTCCACGGCCATCACGGGCGACTTCGGCACAGTGGCCCGGTTGCACCAGGCGCTCGAAACCGCCTCCGAGTGGTGTCGCACCCACAGTGTCCGCGGCAGCGCCGCCGAACTGGACGTGCTCGCCGAGCGCCTGGCCGATCTCGGTGAGGAGCTGCACCTCGTGCGGGAGGGCATCGGCCACGAACTCCGGGCGCATCGAGCGGCAGTGGCGGCTCGTACCTACCCGGCCGCCTCGGCACGAAAGGCCCCCGTCGGCCCGCCGCCCGAGTCCGCTCCTCCGCTGCCGGCCCCCGCTCACTCACTGCCGTACTCACGGTGACATCAGCACAAGAACAAGGATCGATCATGACTACGTCTCCCACTTCCCCCGAACCGGCCGAGGACCGGCCGTCGGCGAACCCCGATCACCTGGCGTGGCGCCAGCACCTCCCGGCTTTGGCCTCCGCTGCCGTCGGCATCAACCAGGCGTCGGACGCCTGGGACGCGGTCTCGGACTCGCTGTGCGACGTGAACGGCTGGCCTCTCGACGAGGACGCCTACGCGGACGGCCAGGTCAAGCGTGATGCCGAGGCATGGGCGCACACCGAGGTCTTCCTTGACCACGGCCCCGAGGTGCTGGCCGGGGTACGCGCCGCTGCCAACGGTTCCGACTACGTCGAGGGGCCGATCAGCGACGACCTCCGTCGGCTGCGCGGAATCGACACCACCCTCGAACGAGCAGGTCAGCTCCGGCACGAGTGGGATCAGGTCATGGCCCTGATGGACGCCTCGCAACCGGGCTCACGCAAGCTCTATCAGAAGCGCGCGGAGGAGACCCGCAACACCGAGGGCTGGCATTACGCCCACGAGCTGTCCTACCAGGGACCGGCGCTCGTCCGGGCCGCCGAGTACCTGGCCAACCGGGCGGATGCTGAACAGCCTTCGCTGACCGAACGTGCGCGGGTGGCCCTCACCCGGTCCGCTCCCGACGCCCGCGGCGACCTGCCCGCTGCGCCCCCCGCGCCTACGACGCCGAATCCGCCGGCCCCAGGTCGTTCCCGTTGACGCTCTTAGCACTAAGTCGCGGCAGCACCAAACCCGCCGATGGCCAGATCCTCATGGAACACCGCCCCCTCCAGCCCCGCACGCCTGCGGCTCACGCCGCCGGCCCGGGGCGTCCGGCAACGGAGAAAGTCCATGCACCCCGACAACGCCCTCGTCACCTTCGAGTACGAAGGATCACGCGCCGTCGCCCGGATCAGCGGATCGTCCTTCCCGCGCGTGAACCACGCTTCCGGACAGGACCGCCGCTATGGCCACCTCACTGCTCGCCTCCGCCAGCGCGGCCTGGAGTGCACCGTCGAGTACGGCCTCAGCGACTACATCGTCCACGCCGAGCTTCCCGACGGCAGTTCGCTGATCATCTCGCCACCGCAGGAACTGCCCTCCGAGCACCCCGACTCCCCCGAGAGCTGGACGGTGACCCGCCACCGGTCCGCCGAGCCCGCGGTGCACGAAGTGATCTACGACTCGGACCCCGACGGTCCTCACGCCCAGTACGGCGGCAGCGTCCCGCATCTGCTCGCCGCCATAGACGCACGCCTGGACCGACTCGGCGTGCCTGCGCGAGCCGGGCAGAAACGATCCGCCGGGGAGCAAGCCGCCGGAGCGGTGCTCTACCGCGCCGGCTTCGTTCCCGCTGTGGCGTTCGGCGGGGAGCACTACTACCGCCTGCCCTCCGCCCTGACCGATCCGGCCGAGCAGCAACTGATGGTGACGCGGGCCTTCAGCATGCTGCAGGCCGAGGGCTTCCACCTCGCCGCCGACCCCGCCCTCCTGGTCCCCAGCTATCGTCTCGGCCGGAGCCACGAGGTGAGCCTCGGTGACCGTCTCGGGCGCCTGGCCGAGTCCGTCCTGGGGGCGACACACACGAGCGAGGTCGTCGCCTCGCTGAGCGCACTGACCGCCCCCGGCGACGGCGTCCTCCGGCGGGTCGTCGAGGTCCTGGACACCACGGCCGACTGGGGGGAGGGGCTCGGTGACACCGCCGATCACCGCTACGCGGACCGCCTGCGCCTCATCGCCGCAAACCTGGACTCCTACGCCATCGAGCTACGGGCGATACGCGATGACCTGGCCGACCGCCACACCACCCACCCCGATAAGGCCGGGGCACAGGCGAGCCGGACCGCCCCGTCGGTCTCCGCCTCCCCACGGATCAGCGCTGCTCTCGCACCCTCGCCGTCACTCGGACAGCGCACGGTCCCGATCCGCCCGCCGACGGACCCGTCCGCGCGCACCGCGCCGCCGTCCACGCGCCCCTCGCCCGCCCCCGGTCGCTGACCAACCACCCCCATGGAGACCTCCGTTGTACCGCACCGGCAGAAGCGACTCGGCCCCCGACCATCACTGCGACCGAGCCCACCCCGGATGGATCCACCATGCCCAGCCACCACGACGACGCGTTGCCCGATCTCGCCTTCGGCCACCACCCCGTCCACGGCATCGTCGCCGCGAACCCCAAGAACCTCGCAGCCAGCACGTGGATGCTGCAGGGCTTCGACTTCCACCCCGTTCCGAACCAACCGGACCTGTACGCACTGGCCGATCAGGAACGTGACGGACCGGGCCGTACGGCCCGAGCAGTCGCGCTGCTGCGCCAGTCCGGCTACCGAGTCGACGTCGACATCGCGTTCGGGCCCGCGCCTGCTTCCGATGAGGCGCCCGTCCGCGACCGGGTCCCGCTCAGTGAACCCGATGTCGCCTTCGCCGAGCATCCGCAGCTCGGCATCGTCGCGGCCATCGACGACCGTGCCTCCCGGCTCACCGAACTCGCCCTGACCGCCCACGGCTGGCGGCACAACCCAAGCCTGGACATCTACACGCTGCCCGCCACCACCGACCGGGACGAGGCCCTGGGAAGGGTCGCCGACACCACACAGTCGCTGCACCGGTCCGGTGCCCTGGTCGCAGTGCAACCCCGCCTCGCCCAGGACGTCGCCGCGCGCCCCCGGCCTGCCGCCACAACGATCGCATCGCCTGAACGCGGCCAGGGTTCTGCCCGCCCATCTCCGCTCAGCGCCACCGCGCTCGCCACCAGCCCGACCCGAGCCGGCCTCCCGGGCAAAGCACCGGCCCCCGCCTCCCCCACTGCGGCGGCTCAGCCAGTCGACCCCCGCATCACGTTCTCCCGCTTCCGCTGACCCAACTCTCGTAAGGAGCGTATTTCATGGCCCTTGCTGGTAAGCCCAGCTGTCGGAACCGGCGGAATAGGCAGGTCTCGCTCGCTCAATGCCAGCCCCGGCAAGTCAACGGCCTCTTAGACGTCATTTCATTTGGTGAGTCTGCGGTGGCATATGAGGGTCGCGGCGATGGCGGTGAAGGCGAGGAAGTGTTCGGGCTTGCGTTCGTAG
>NZ_JBFAAP010000052.1:0-51760 GCF_040639815.1 Streptomyces sp. NPDC023723 | reverse complement strand
CCGACGTAGTCCACGCACAGGTCCAGCATGTGCGCGCCCTCGCGGATCTGGTCCCGGGCCATCTCCACACAGTCGTCCCAGCGGGCCTCCAGCATCGCCTCCCGGAACTTCTTCGACCCGTTCGCGTTGGTCCGCTCACCGATGGCCAGGTAGGAGGTGTCCTGCCGGAACGGGACCGACTGGTACAGGGAGGCGGCGCCCGGCTCGGGCTGGGGGTCGCGCTCGGTGGGGACGGCGCCGCGGACGCGTTCGACGACCTGCCGCAGGTGCTCCGGGGTCGTGCCGCAACAGCCGCCGACCAGCGACAGACCGTACTCACGGACGAACGTCTCCTGCGCGTCCGCCAGCCCTTGCGGACCGAGTGGGAAGTGCGCGCCCTCTTTGCCGAGGATCGGCAAGCCGGCGTTGGGCATGCACAGCAGGGGAATGCGGGAGTGCCGGGTCAGATGCCGCAGGTGCTCGGTCATCTCGGCCGGGCCGGTGGAACAGTTCAGGCCGATCATGTCGATGCCGAGCGGCTCCAGCACGGTCAGCGCCGCGCCGATCTCCGAGCCGAGCAGCATCGTGCCGGTCGTCTCGAAGGCCATCGACACCAGCAGGGGCATGTCGATGCCGAGGGTGTCCATCGCCCGCCGGGCACCCAGCACCGACGCCTTGGTCTGGAGCAGGTCCTGCGTCGTCTCCACCAGCAGCGCGTCCGCGCCGCCCGCGATCAGGCCCTCGGCATTGCGCTGGAACCCGTCGCGCAGCACAGCGTAGGAGACATGGCCGAGGGTGGGCAGCTTGGTGCCCGGTCCCATCGAGCCGAGCACCCAGCGCTGCCGGCCGTCCTTCGCGGCGAACTCGTCGGCCACCTCACGGGCCACCCGGGCACCGGCCTCGGACAGCTCGTGCACCCGGTGCGCGATGTCGTACTCACCGAGCGCCGAGTGATTGGCGCCGAAGGTGTTGGTCTCCACACAGTCCACACCGACCGCGAAATACTCCTCGTGGACGGAACGGACGATGTCGGGCCGGGTCACGCTCAGCACCTCGTTGCAGCCCTCCAGCTGCTGGAAGTCGTCCAGCGTCGGGTTCTGCGCCTGGAGCATGGTGCCCATCGCACCGTCGGCGACCACCACACGGGTGGCGAGCGCCTCGCGCAGGGCGGTGACACGGCCGGTGCTCGGGCCGCCCATCAGGACGCCCCGGTGAGGTGCCGGTCCAGGTCCTCGGCCGCGGAGATCCCGTAGGCGTCGCGCACCCTGGCCAGCAGGCCGTGGCCGGACAGGGACGACGGCTGGGAACCGGTGGCTTCCAGGACGGCGGTGGCCACCGCGCTGCCCAGTTGGGCGGCGCGGCGATGGCTCAGGCCCCAGGCGACCGCCGCGAGGAAGCCGGCCCGGAAGGCGTCGCCCGCGCCGGTGGGCTCCGCGGGTCCGGTGGGCGGCACCGACTTCACGGTGACCGGCCGCAGGCCGGCCTGCTGGACGACGGCGCCCTCGGCGCCCCGGGTGATCACCCAGCTGCCCACCCGGCCCAGGATCTGCTGCTCGGTCCAGCCGGTGCGTTCCTGGATGAGCACGCTCTCGTACTCGTTGGTGAACAGGTGGCGGGGGCCGGTGAGCAGCGCGCGGACCTGGTCGCGGTCCAGCCGGGCCAGTTGCTGCGAGGGGTCGGCGACGAAGGGGATGTCCATCTCGACGCACTGGCGGGTGTGCCGGAGCATCGCCTCGGGGTCGTTGGGCGAGACGACGACGAGGTCGAGTCCGCCCGCTCGGTCCCGTACCGGCCGCAGGTCGATGTCCCGGGCCTCGCTCATGGCACCGGTGTAGAAGGAGCCGATCTGGTTGTGGTCGCGGTCGGTGGTGCAGACGAAGCGGGCGGTGTGCAGCCGGTCGCTCACCCGGACCGGCGCGGTGTCGACACCGCGCCGCTCCAGCCGGGCGCGGTACTGCTCGAAGCCGTCCCCGACCGCTCCCACCAGCAGCGGCCGCAGCCCGAGCAGTCCCAGCCCGTGGGCGATGTTCGCGGCGGTTCCGCCGGGACGTATCTCCAGTTCGTCGACGAGGAAGGAGAGCGACACCTTGTCGATGTTCTTGGCGATGAACTGTTCGGTGAACCTGCCCGGATAGACCATGAGATGGTCCTCGGCGATCGAACCCGTCACGGCGATCTTCATCAAGTGCCCCTGCCCCTGTGGCGTGGATGTCGGCTGCCGCCCACATCATTCGAGGTGGCGCTTAAGCGGGGGTAAGACGGGAGTACGGTCGCACCGGCTGCCAGGCCCGGCGGGACCTGGGGAAAAGCAAAAGACCCCTGGTGAACAGGGGTCTCATGGGAGATCGAATCGACTGCTGGTACTGACTGGTGTCCGAGGGGGGACTTGAACCCCCACGCCCGATAAAGGGCACTAGCACCTCAAGCTAGCGCGTCTGCCATTCCGCCACCCGGACCAGGTGTCTGCCGTCCGCCAGGGCTGTACCCGGCGGCGACATGGACAACCATACCAAGCTTTCGCAGTGCCTTTCACCTGCGTTTCCGTGCCCTGGGCAGCGGTCGGCACGAGTGGTGACCGGTCGGCTACGGCATGAGCTGGTACGCCGAGAAGTTGCCCGGGAGCCGCTCCCCCGCGGGTCCCCGGGTCACCGCGCGGACCAGCAGGTCGCCGCCGACGAACGCGCCGCTCCAGGACGCGCCGAGGCCGCCGAACAGCTCGTCGCGGTCGCCGCGGGAGCGGGGGACGCCGTGGCCCACCTTGAAGGCGCGGATCTGCGGGGCCAGCCGGTCGTACGTCGCCCGGTCATCGGTGGACAGGGTGGCGACCAGGGCGCCGTTGGAGGCGTTCATGGCGGCGAGCAGCTCGGCCTCGGTGTCGACCAGGACGACGGTGTCGACCGGGCCGAAGGGTTCCGCGTGGTGCAGCGGGGAGGAGCGGGGCGGGTTCAGGAGCGTGACCGGGTGGACGTAGGCGGAGGTGTCCTGGCCGGGCAGGAAGCGGGCGTCGGCCGGCCGGCCGCGGTGCAGCGGGACGGCGCCGCGGTCGACGGCCTCGGTGACCTGGTCGTGCAGTTCCTTCGCCTTGGCGGCGCTGATCAGCGGGCCGAAGTCCAGCCGGGGCGGCGGGTCGGCCGGGTCCTCGACGGCCAGCGGGTGGCCGACGCCGAGGGTGCGCACGGCCGGGAGGTAGGCCGCGAGGAACTCGTCGAACAGCTCGCGCTGGACGACGAAGCGCGGGTACGCCGTGCAGCGCTGTTTGCCGTAGTCGAAGAGCTTGGGGACGACGGCCGTGAGCGTGTCCCAGTCGGAGTGGTTCCAGATGCCCCAGGTGTTGAGTCCCTCCTGTTCGAGGATGTGTCGTTTGCCGAGGTCGGCGACGGCCGTGGCGACCGCGGCGCCGGTGTCCCGGCCGCCGACGAAGGAGACGCAGCCGATCTCCGGCGCCCGCACCAGCGCCGCGGACAGCTCGCGGCCGCTGCCGCTGACGAGGGTGACGGGTATCCCCTCACGGGCGGCGAGCGCCGCGGCCAGGGTCAGGCAGGCGACACCGCCGTCGGTCGGGGTCTTGGCGATGACCGCGTTGCCCGCCAGGGCTTGGACCAGTACCGCGTGAACGAGCACGCTCATCGGGTAGTTCCAGCTGGCGATGTTGGAGACCGGGCCGTCGAGCGGGGACCGGCCGGTCAGCATCCCGTCGATGCCGTCGACGTACCAGCGCACCCCGTCGATGGCCCGGTCCACATCGGCCTGGGCGAGCCGCCAGGGTTTGCCGATCTCCCAGACCAGGAGCAGGGCGAGCAGTTCGCGGTGTTCGGCGAGGGCGTCCAGGGTGGCGGCGACCCGGGCCCGGCGTTCGGGGAGCGGGACGTGCCGCCAGGCGCGGTGCTGGTCGAGGGCGGCGCGTACCGCCCGGTGGGCGGTGTCGGCGTCGAGCCGGGGCGGGCCGGCGACCGGAGTGCCGTCGACGGGGCTGGTGGCGGGCAGGGCGCGGCCGTCCGGCCGCCAGGCGGCGTTCCAGAGGTTGAGGACCCGGTCGTCGCGGAACGCCTCGGGGGCGACGGCACGGCAGCGCCGCCAGGCGTCGGTCCAGGCGGTACCGGGTTTGAGGGAGAGGGTGCGGGCGTGGGTGGGGTCCGGGGCGGGGCTGGGTGCCATGGGGTGTCTCCGCTCTCGGTGCACGGTCGGGGGCGGGGCTGGGGGGCTGGAGGTGGGGGCGGGGGCCGGCGATGCTCGGGGCCGGGAGTCGGCAGTGGCTCCGGAGAGCGGGGCGTGGCGTCAGGCGTGGGTCAGGACGCTCTGCACCAGGCGGGCCGTCTCGGTGGGGGTCGCGCCGACCCCGACCCCGGCCGCCGCCAGCGCGGCCTTCTTGGCCTGGGCCGTGCCGGACGAGCCGGAGACGATCGCGCCCGCGTGGCCCATGGTCTTGCCCTCGGGCGCGGTGAACCCGGCGATGTAGCCGACCACCGGCTTGGTCACGTGCTCGCGGATGTGGGCCGCCGCGCGTTCCTCCGCGTCGCCGCCGATCTCGCCGATCAGGACGATCAGGTCGGTGTCGGGGTCGTCCTGGAAGGCGGTGAGGCAGTCGATGTGGCTGGTGCCGACGACCGGGTCGCCGCCGATGCCGACGCAGGTGGAGAAGCCGATGTCGCGCAGTTCGTGCATGAGCTGGTAGGTGAGGGTGCCCGACTTGGAGACCAGGCCGATCCGGCCGGGCTCGGTGATGTCGGCCGGGATGATGCCGGCGTTGGACCGGCCGGGGCTGATCAGGCCGGGGCAGTTGGGGCCGACCACACGGGTGCCGTGCGCCCTGGCGTGCGCGGTGAAGGCGACCGAGTCGTGCACCGGGATGCCCTCGGTGATGACGACCGCGAGGCCGATGCCCGCGTCGACGGCCTCGGTGACCGCCGCCTTCGCGAAGGCGGGCGGTACGAAGACCACGGTGACGTCCGCGCCGGTGGCCTCGACGCCGTCGCGGACCGAGCCGAAGACGGGGACCTCGCGGGTGCCGAACGCGGCGGTGCGGCCGGCCTTGCGCGGGTTGACGCCGCCCACCACGTCGGTGCCGGCGGCGAGCATGCGGCGGGTGTGTTTCATACCCTCGGCGCCGGTCATGCCCTGGACGAGGACCTTGCTCGCCTCGGTGAGAAAGATGGCCATGTCCTACGGCTCCTCAGGCTGCGGTGGCGAGTCGGGCGGCCCGGCGGGCGGCCCCGTCCATGGTGGGAACCTGGTGCACGAGCGGATGGGCGTGCTCGTCGAGTACGGCGCGGCCCCGGGCCGCGTTGTTGCCGTCCAGCCGCACCACCAGCGGTTTGGTCAGCCGCACCGTGTCGAGGGCGCGGACGATGCCCTCGGCGACCGCGTCGCAGGCGGTGATCCCGCCGAAGACGTTGACGAGGACGGACTTGACGGCCGGGTCGGACAGGACGACGGACAGTCCGTCGGCCATGATCCGGGCGGAGGCGCCGCCGCCGATGTCGAGGAAGTTGGCGGGACGGGCGCCGCAGCCGGCCACCACGTCGAGGGTCGACATGACCAGTCCGGCGCCGTTGCCGATGACGCCGACCTCGCCGTCCAGCTTCACGTAGTGCAGGCCCTTGGCGGCGGCCGCGGCCTCCAGCGGGTCGCCGTGCCCGTCCTTCTCGGCACCCCACCGGGTCTGGCGGAAGCGGGCGTTGTCGTCCAGGGTGACCTTTCCGTCCAGGGCCACGATCCGGCCCCGCGCGGTGCGCACCAGCGGGTTCACCTCGACGAGCAGGGCGTCCTCGCGGACCAGTACCTCCCACAGGCGTACCAGCACGTCGACGGTCTCCGGGGGCAGACCGGCGGCCGCCGCGATGCGTGCCGCGTGGGCGGTGGTCAGGTTCCCGGCGGGGTCGACCGGGACCCGGACCACCGCCCCGGGGTGCCGGGCCGCGACCTCCTCGATCTCCATGCCGCCCTCGGCGGAGGCGATGGCGAGGAAGCCGCCGGCCGCGCGGTCGAGTACGTAGGCGACGTAGAACTCGCTGTCGATGTCGACGGGTTCGGCGACCATGACGGTGCCGACCGTGTGGCCCTTGATGTCCATGCCGAGGATGCGGCGGGCCGCCGCCTCGGCCGCGGCGGGGTCGGCAGCCTGTGCGACCCCGCCCGCCTTGCCGCGTCCACCGGTCTTGACCTGCGCCTTGACGACCGCGCGGCCACCGAACCGGCGGGCGATCTCGCGGGCCCGCTCGGGCGAGTCGGTGACCTCGGCCCTGGGCACCACGATGCCGTGGTCCGCGAAGAGTTCCCTTGCCTGGTGCTCGTACAGGTCCATTTCGGCTCCTGACTGAAAATGCCGTACGCCCCCTGGACACCACCCACCGGATGCGGGATAACAAGCTTCATACAGTATTCGTCGACTGTATGCAATCTACCGCGAGAGCGCCCCACCCCCTCATGGAAGGGACAGACTTCGCATGCCCGAGGACACCCAGTCCCAGGACGTCATATCCGGCGGTCACCTCGTGGCCAAGGCACTCAAGGCCGAAGGGGTCGACCGCATCTACACCCTCTGCGGCGGCCACATCATCGACATCTACGACGGCTGCGTGGACGAGGGCATCGAGGTCGTCGACGTCCGCCACGAGCAGGTCGCCGCGCATGCCGCCGACGGGTACGCCCGGGTCACCGGCAAGCCCGGCTGCGCGGTCGTCACCGCGGGGCCCGGCACCACCGACGCCGTCACCGGCGTCGCCAACGCCTTCCGCGCCGAGTCGCCGATGGTGCTGATCGGCGGCCAGGGCGCCCTCAGCCAGCACCGGATGGGGTCCCTCCAGGACCTGCCGCACGTCGACATGATGACGCCGATCACCAAGTTCGCGGCCACCGTGCCGTCCACCGCGCGGGCCGCCGACCTGGTGTCGATGGCGTTCCGCGAGTGCTACCACGGCGCGCCCGGGCCCTCCTTCCTGGAGATACCGCGCGATGTGCTCGACGCGAAGGTGCCGGTGGACCAGGCACGGGTGCCGAAGGCCGGCGGCTACCGGGCCTCGACCCGCTCGGCCGGCGACCCGGCGGCCATCGAGCGGCTCGCCGACCTGCTGACGCACGCCGAGAAGCCCGCCATCCTGCTGGGCAGCCAGGTGTGGACGACCCGCGGCACCGAGGCGGCCGTCGAGCTGGTGCGCACGCTGAACATCCCGGCGTACATGAACGGCGCGGGGCGCGGCACCCTGCCGCCCGGCGACCCGCACCACTTCCAGCTCTCCCGCCGCTACGCCTTCTCCGGCGCCGATGTCATCGTGATCGTCGGTACTCCCTTCGACTTCCGCATGGGCTACGGCAAGCGGCTCTCGCCGGACGCGACGGTGGTGCAGATCGACCTGGACTACCGCACGGTCGGCAAGAACCGCGACATCGACCTCGGCATCGTCGGAGACGCCGGGCTGGTGCTCAAGTCGGTGACCGAGGCGGCCTCCGGACGGCTGAACGGCGGCGCGGCCCGGCGCAAGGAGTGGCTGGACGAACTGCGCGCGGCGGAGCGGGCGGCGCTCGAGAAGCGGCTGCCGCAGCTCCGGTCGGACGCCTCCCCCATCCACCCGTACCGGCTGGTCAGCGAGATCAACGACTTCCTCACCGAGGACTCGGTCTACATCGGCGACGGCGGCGACATCGTCACCTTCTCCGGGCAGGTCGTGCAGCCCAAGTCGCCCGGGCACTGGATGGACCCGGGACCGCTCGGCACCCTCGGCGTCGGTGTCCCCTTCGTGCTGGCCGCCAAGCAGGCCCGGCCCGACAAGGAGGTGGTCGCCCTCTTCGGCGACGGCGCCTTCTCGCTGACCGGCTGGGACTTCGAGACCCTCGTCCGCTACGACCTCCCCTTCGTCGGCATCGTCGGCAACAACTCCTCCATGAACCAGATCCGCTACGGCCAGGCCGCCAAGTACGGCAAGGCCCGCGAGCGGGTCGGCAACACCCTCGGCGACGTCCCCTACGACCAGTTCGCCCGCATGCTCGGCGGCCACGGCGAGGAGGTGCGGGACCCCGCCGACATCGGCCCCGCGCTGCTGCGGGCCCGCGAGTCCGGCAAGCCGTCGCTGATCAACGTCTGGGTCGACCCGGACGCGTACGCCCCCGGAACCATGAACCAGACCATGTACAAGTGAGGTGATCGCCCGTGACAGCGAAGGCTCTTGAGGGCATCCGCGTCCTGGACATGACGCACGTCCAGTCCGGCCCCTCCGCCACCCAGCTGCTCGCCTGGCTCGGCGCGGACGTGGTCAAACTGGAGGCGCCGACCGGTGACATCACCCGCAAGCAGCTGCGGGACCTGCCGGACGTCGACTCCCTCTACTTCACGATGCTCAACTGCAACAAGCGGAGCATCACCCTCAACACCAAGACCGAGCGCGGCAAGGAGATCCTCACCGAGCTGATCCGGCGCTCGGACGTCATGGTCGAGAACTTCGGGCCGGGCGCGGTGGACCGGATGGGCTTCACCTGGGACCGGGTCAAGGAGATCAATCCGCGGATCGTCTACGCCTCCATCAAGGGGTTCGGCGAGGGCCCGTACACCAACTTCAAGGCGTACGAGGTCGTCGCGCAGGCCATGGGCGGATCGATGTCCACCACCGGTTTCGAGGACGGGCCGCCGCTGGCGACGGGGGCCCAGATCGGGGACTCGGGCACGGGCGTGCACGCCGTGGCGGGCATCCTCGCGGCGCTGTACCAGCGGGAGCGCACCGGGCGCGGGCAGCGGGTGAACGTGGCCATGCAGCACGCGGTGCTCAACCTCTGCCGGGTGAAGCTGCGCGACCAGCAGCGCCTGACCCATGGTCCACTCGCCGAATATCCCAACGAGGACTTCGGCGACGAGGTTCCCAGGTCCGGCAACGCGTCCGGCGGCGGCCAGCCCGGCTGGGCGGTCAAGTGCGCGCCGGGCGGCCCCAACGACTACGTGTACGTCATCGTGCAGCCGGCCGGCTGGCAGCCGCTGACCGAGCTGATCGGCCGGCCGGAGCTGGCCGACGACCCCGAGTGGGCGACTCCGGCGGCCCGGCTGCCGAAGCTGAACAAGATGTTCCAGCTGATCGAGGAGTGGTCGGCCACGCTGCCCAAGTGGGAGGTGCTGGAGCGGCTGAACGCGCACAACATCCCGTGCGGGCCGATCCTGTCCACCAAGGAGATCATCGAGGACCGGTCGCTGGCCGACAACGGCATGGTGGTCCGCGTCCCGCACCCCGAGCGCGGCGAGTTCGTCACCGTCGGCAGCCCGCTCAAGCTCTCCGACTCCCCCGTGGAGGTGGCCGCTTCCCCGCTGCTGGGCGAGCACAACGAAGAGGTCTACGTCGGTGAGCTGGGCCTCGGTGACGAGGAACTGCGGCTGCTCAAGTCGAACGGGGTGATCTGAGGTGATGGCCGAGGACCGGACCGCGCGGGTGCGCGCGCTCCTGGACGCGGTGCGCGCCGAGGGGCGAGCCGCGCTCACCGCACCCGAGGGCAAGGTGCTCGCCGACGCGTACGGGATCGCCGTACCGGGCGAGGAACTGGCCACCGACGTGGACGAGGCGGTGGCGTGCGCCGCGCGGTTCGGCAGACCCGTCGTGATGAAGATCGTCTCGCCGGACATCCTGCACAAGACCGACGCGGGAGGTGTGGTCGTCGGCGTCGAAGGCGCCGTCGACGTCCGCGCGGCGTTCCACCGGATCGTGGCGAACGCCCGAGCGTACGACGCGACCGCCCGCATCCAGGGCGTGCAGGTCCAGGAGTTGCTGCCGCGGGGACAGGAGGTCATCGTCGGCGCGGTGACCGATCCGACGTTCGGGAAGGTGGTGGCGTTCGGGCTCGGCGGGGTGCTGGTCGAGGTCCTCAAGGACGTCACGTTCCGGCTGGCGCCGGTGGACGCGGACGAGGCGCTGTCGATGCTGGACTCGATCCGGGCGGCCGAGGTGCTGCGCGGGGTGCGCGGGCAGCAGGGCGTGGACCGGTGGGCGGTGGCGGAGCAGATCCGCCGGGTCTCCGAGCTGGTCGCGGACTTCCCGGAGATCGCCGAGGTGGACCTCAACCCGGTGATCGCCACGCCGACGGGCGCGGTCGCCGCCGACATCCGGGTGATCCTCTCCGAGACCGAGGTGAAACCCCGCCGCCGGTACTCGCGCGAGGAGATCCTCGCCTCGATGGGCCGGCTGATGCGGCCGCGGTCGGTCGCCGTGATCGGTGCCTCCAACGAGCCGGGCAAGATCGGCAACTCGGTGATGCGCAACCTGGTCGACGGCGGCTTCGCCGGGGACATCCATCCGGTGAACCCCAAGGCCGACGACATCCTGGGCCGCAAGGCGTACCGGAGTGTCACGGACGTGCCAGGCGAGGTGGACGTGGCGGTCTTCGCGATCCCCGCGCGGTTCGTCGCCGCGGCCCTGGAGGAGGTGGGCCGCAAGGGCGTGCCCAACGCCGTCCTGATCCCCTCCGGCTTCGCGGAGACCGGCGAACACGCCCTCCAGGACGAGATCGTGGCGATCGCCGAGCGGCACGGCGTCCGGCTGCTCGGGCCGAACATCTACGGCTACTACTCGACGTGGCAGGACCTGTGCGCCACGTTCTGCACGCCCTACGACGTCAAGGGCGGCGTGGCGCTGACCTCCCAGTCGGGCGGCATCGGCATGGCCATCCTGGGCTTCGCCCGCACCACCAGGACGGGCGTCTCCGCGATCGTCGGGCTCGGCAACAAGTCGGACCTGGACGAGGACGACCTGCTGACCTGGTTCGGCGAGGACCCGCACACCAAGTGCATCGCGATGCACCTGGAGGACCTCAAGGACGGCCGCGCCTTCGTGGCAGCCGCACGGGCGACCGTTCCGAAGAAGCCGGTGGTGGTCCTCAAGGCGGGCCGTACCGCCGCGGGCGCCAGGGCGGCCGGCTCGCACACCGGGGCGCTGGCCGGGGACGACGCCGTGTACGACGACATCCTCCGCCAGGCCGGGGTCATCCGGGCGCCCGGCCTGAACGACATGCTGGAGTACGCCCGCGCGTTGCCGGTGCTGCCGGCTCCCAAGGGCGACAACGTCGTCATCATCACCGGGGCGGGCGGCAGCGGCGTGCTGCTCTCCGACGCGGTGACCGACAACGGGCTGTCCCTGATGGAGATCCCGCCCGACCTGGACGCGTCCTTCCGGAGGTTCATCCCGCCCTTCGGCGCGGCGGGCAACCCGGTGGACATCACCGGGGGCGAGCCGCCGTCGACGTACGAGGCGACGATCCGGCTGGGCCTGGAGGATCCGCGCGTCCACGCGCTGGTCCTCGGTTACTGGCACACCATAGTGACCCCTCCCATGGTGTTCGCCGAACTGACCGCCCGGGTGGTGGCGGAGTTCCGCGCGCGCGGCATCGAGAAGCCCGTGGTGGCCTCGCTCGCGGGCGACGTGGAGGTCGAGGAGGCGTCCCAGTACCTCTTCGAGCACGGGGTCGTGGCGTACCCGTACACGACCGAGAAGCCGGTGGCCGTGCTCGGCGCGAAGTACCGCTGGGCGCGGGCGGCGGGGGTGCTGGGGGGCGGTACATGAGCTGAGCCGCAGCGGGGCCGGCCGACGGTGCGCGTCGGCCGGCCCCAGGACCCGTGCGCACACGAAAGGCATTGGACAGGGGGCGCTGGCCAGAGCTTTCGAACGCAAGGGGTACGACTGTCATGACCACAACCGATCTACCCGCTTCAGTCCCCTACCGGGAGGTGGCGGACGCCAACGGCCGGGTGTACCGGGTTGGCGAGAGTGATGTCGACATCATGGGGCGCAAGCGCAAGTGGATGGTGATCCTGCCCTGGGTGGGCATGATGGGGATCTCCTCCGCCGAGTACGCGTTCGCCTCCGCGGAGGACACCCTCCACACCGCGCACCACTGGGACAGCGGTCACATCTTCTGGATGATGACCGTCTGGGTGTTCTTCCAGGCCGCCGTGGCCTTCCCGGCCGGACGGCTGCGGGAGAGCGGCAGACTGCCCGCCCGCTGGGCGATGATGCTCGGCGCGACCGGCACCCTGCTGGGCTATCTGTCGCTGGCCTTCGCGCCGCACGTCGTGTTCGCCTACATAGGCTTCAGCATGTTCAGCGGCATGGGCGCGGGCATGGTGTACGCCACCTGCGTCAACATGGTGGGCAAGTGGTACCCGGAGCGCAGGGGCGGCAAGACCGGCTTCGTCAACGGCGGCTTCGCCTACGGCTCGGTACCGTTCGTCTTCCTGTTCACCGGCTACATGGACCTCACCAACTTCCGCTGGGTGCTGGTCAGCGTGGGTGTCCTCCTTGCCACGACGGTCGCGGTGGCCGGCGCGTTCTTCAAGGACCCGCCGAAGAACTGGTGGCCCGCGGACATCGACCCGCTGAACCCGCCCAAGGACCCGCGCGCCCGTCGTTCCCTGGCGAAGAACCCGCCGGCGGTCAAGCAGTACACCCCGCTGGAGGCGTGGCGGACCGGCCGGGTGGCACTGATGTGGTTCTGCCTGGCCTGCACCTCGGGCGTGAACATCTTCGGTATCGCCTTCCAGGTGGACATCGGTGAGGAGGCGGGCTTCGCGGGCGGGATCGTGGCCACCGCGATGTCGCTCAAGGCGATCGTCAACGGCACCGGGCGCGGCGTCATCGGCTGGCTCTCCGACCGCTACGGCCGCAAGCAGTGCCTGCTCGCCGTCTGCGTCATCCTGGGCCTGGCCCAGTTCGGCATCATCTGGTCGGCCGAGGCCAAGACCCTGCCGCTGTTCCTGGTCTTCTCGGCGGTCTCCGGCTTCGGCGGAGGCGCCATCTTCCCCATGTTCGCGGCACTCACCGCGGACTACTTCGGCGAGAACAACAACGCGACCAACTACGGCATGGTCTACAGCTCCAAGCTGGTCTCCGGTCTCGGCGCCGGCATGGGCTCCGTGGTGGTCGGCGCCTGGGGGCACTCCGGTGCCTTCATCCTGGCGGGCTGCATCTCGTTCTTCGCCGGATTCATCGCGATCTTCCTGACGCCACCGGGCCGCCCCAAGCCCCGTGGCATCCGCCCCAATCCGCAACCGCTCGGTGAGGAGATGGCCTGATATGACGGCGGAACCCATCGCCGCAGGAAACAACGCGCCGGCCGCCGGCGCGAAGTACCGAGAGATCACCGACGAGCACGGCCGGGTCTATCGCGTGGGCGAGACCGACCGCGACATCCTCGGCCACTCCCGCAAGTTCATGGTCTATCTGCCATGGGTCGCGATGATGGCCATCAGCGTCTCCGAGTACGCCTTCGGCTCGGCCGAGGACACCCTGTCCCACGCGCACGGGTGGACGCAGTCCAACACGTTCTGGATCCTGAGCGTCTGGGTGTTCTTCCAGGCGGGCATCGCGTTCCCCGCCGGCTGGCTGCGCGAGAAGGGCGTCCTGTCGGCCCGGCGGGCCATGTACGCCGGCTCCCTGCTGTGCCTGTTCAGCTTCCTGGCCCTGTCCCACCTCGACAACGTGTGGCTGGCCATTCTCGGTTTCGGTGTGATCGGCGGCCTGGGTTCCGGCCTGGTCTACTCGACCTGCATCAACATGGTCGGCAAGTGGTTCCCGGAGCGGCGCGGCGCCCGCACCGGGTTCGTCAACGGCGGGTTCGCCTACGGGTCGCTGCCGTTCATCTTCATCTTCAACTACGGCTTCGACACCGCGAACTACCACCGGGTCCTGGACCTCATCGGCTGCTACATCCTGGTCGTGGTCCTGGCGTGCGCGTTCTTCTTCAGGGACCCGCCGAAGAACTGGTGGCCCGCGAACGTCGGCGTGCCGACCCGCGGAACCAGCACCGGGAGCCTCGCGAAGAACCCGCCGGCGGTACGGCAGTACACGCCGAAGGAGGCGATCCGCACCGGCATGCTGCCGCTGATGTGGATCTCGGTCGTGATGACCGCCGGGGTGTCGATCTTCGGTATCTCCTTCCAGGTCGACTTCGCCAAGGAGATCGGTTTCGGCCCGCTGGTCGCGGCGTCCTCGATGGGCGTCATGGCGGTGATCAACGGCGTCGGGCGGGGTGTCGTGGGCTGGCTGTCGGACAAGTGGGGCCGCAAGCCGACCCTGGTGTTCGTCATCGTGGTGCTCGGACTCGCCCAGTTCGGCGTGATCTGGGCCGGCGACCTGAAGAGCGAGTGGCTGTTCCTGTTCTTCGCGTTCCTGTCCGGGTTCGGCGGCGGCGCGTTCTACCCGCTGTTCGCCGCGCTGACGCCGGACTACTTCGGTGAGAACTACAACGCCACCAACTACGGGCTCGTCTACAGCGGCAAGCTGATCAGCGGCCTGTTCGGCGGCGGACTCGGCTCCATGGTGGTCGCCGCCTGGGGCTACAACGGCGCCTACGCGCTGGCCGGCGGCGTGTCGATGGCCGCGGCGGCGCTGGCCCTGCTGCTGCGGCAACCGGGAGGGCGGCAGGCCGTGACCTGACCGGTCCCGGCCAGGTGTGCGACAGCATGGGGCGGCCCCTCCCGCGGTGCGCGGGAGGGGCCGCCCCATGCGCGCGGGTCAGCGACGGCGCTTGCGCAGGGCCGCCAGGTTGTCGTAGCTGATCTTCGCTTCGCGCAGCGACTGCGCCGGATCGGTGGCACTCGGCGAATTGTCGTCCTCGATCATCGGGTTGCGGTAGTCGCGCCGGCCGACCCGGGAGAAGAACGTCGTGTAGTCGATGACACCGGTGCCGAACGGCACCATGTCGTAGCCCATGCCGTTGGTGGTGCTCACGACGCCGTCCTTGGCGTGGAACAGCGGATACCGCTTGTTGTGGCGGGCGACCAGACCGGCCGGGTCGAAGACGTTCTTCCGGGTGGAGCCGTCGTGGGCCGTGTAGGTGTGGAACTTGTACTGCGCGACGTGCGCCCAGAAGATGTCCATCTCCAGCCAGACCACCCTGGGGTCGGTGACCTTCAGGAAGTACTCCAGCCGGCGGACGCCGGAGCTGCGGGTGGGCCGTCCCTGGTCGTCCGGCGGACCGCCGTCGAGGAGGAAACCGTAGGCGGCGTCGTGGTTGTGGGTGTAGAGCTTGATGCCCGCGCGGCGGGCGATCTCGCCCAGGGCGTTCCACTTGTCGGCGGCGACGTCCCAGTCGGCCCGGTAGGAACTGCCGGTGGGGTCGCCGCCGGTGCCCATGTGGTCCATGCCGAGGATGTCGGCGATCTCCAGGTGCTTCTTGAAGGTGTCCAGGTCGGCACTGGTCAGCGGCCAGGACGGCGGGATGAAGCCGTGGTTGCCCTGGGCGCGCAGGCCGTAGTCGTCGAGCCAGGAGCGCAGCAGCCGGGCGCCCTGGACCGTCTCCAGGTCCGCGCCGCCGGGCGCGTTGGCGTGCTGGCGGTAGCCGGCGAACTCGACCTGGCGGTATCCGTGGCGGGCGAGCTGCTTGAAGACCTCCCGGAACCCCGAGGGCAGGTCGGAGGCGAGCGGGTCACGGGCGGTGGCGTCGCGGACGGTGTAGAGGATGATGCCGCGCTTGTGCGCGGGGACGAGGAGGTCACCGCCGTGGCCGTGGTCGTGGCCGTGGTCGTGGCCGTGGCTTCCGTCTCGGCCTTGCGTGGCGAGGGCCGGGGACGCGCCGAAGACGGGTGCCGCGACGGCCGCGCCGGTGACGGCGGTGCAGGTGCTGAGGAAACGGCGGCGGCCGACACCGAGGCTGCGGCGCAGGGCCTCGCCGGGGCCTGCGGTGCCTTCGGGACCGTCGGCGCCGTGGGCGCCTCGGGTACGGTCCGTGACGGTGCGGGAGATGTCGGAGAACGGTCTCACGGTGCCTGCCTTCTCGGTCGTGACCTGCCCCGATGCCATGCCGGTGCGGTGGGACGGGTCGTTGTCGAAGTGCTTGCCGGGGTCGTTGTCAGTGGTGCGTGCTTCACTTTCGGTAGCTGGAACTCACGGCCGCGCGCGGCCGTTCATCAGTCGAGTCCGGCGAGATGGAGCAGGAGTCGTTTGACGTCGGTGGCCGCGACGCGGTCGCCGACCGGGTGGGGGGTGGAGCAGATGAGGAGCGGACCGTCGTCGTCGCTCGCGGGCAGGCGGCCGTGGCTGCCGCGAATAGCTGAGGCGTCCAGCGGCACGACCGCCATGCGGTAGCGCATGCCGAGTTTCTTGCGGGCCAGCGCGGTGGCCGCCTTGACCTTGACGTAGGGGTCGAGCGGGTCCATGAACAGCTCGACCGGGTCGTAGCCGGGTTTGCGGTGGATCTCGACGAGCTGCGCGAAGTCGGGCGCGCGGGCGTCGTCGAGCCAGTAGTAGTACGTGAACCAGGCGTCCGGCTCGGCGACGGCGACGAGTTCACCGGCGCGCGGGTGGTCGAGGTGGTGGGCCTTCTTGCCCTCGTCGTCCAGGAGTCGCTCCACTCCGGGCAGCCCGGAAAGGGCGGCGCGGGTGGCGGCGAGGTCCTCGGGGCGGCGCACGTAGACATGGGCGATCTGGTGGTCGGCGACCGCGAAGGCGCGGGAGGCCATCGGGTCGAGGTACTCCATGCCGTCCTGCGTGTGCACCTCCAGGAGGCCGGCGCGGCGCAGGGCGCGGTTGATGTCCACGGGCCGGTGCACAGGGGTGATGCCGTACTCGGACAGGGCGACCACGGTGCGTCCCTCGGCGCGGGCGTCGTCGAGGAGCGGGGCCATGGCCGCGTCCAGGTCGGTGGCGGCTTGCAGGGAGCGCGGGTCGTCGGGGCCGAAGCGCTGGAGGTCGTAGTCGAGATGCGGGAGGTAGCACAGGGCCAGATCGGGGTGGCGGGTGCGCAGGACGTGGCGGGTGGCGTCGATGAGCCACCGGCTGGAGACCAGGTCCGCGCCGGGTCCCCAGAAGTGGAAGAGCGGAAAGGTGCCGAGGGTGTCGGTCAGTTCGTCGTGCAGGGCCGGGGGCCGGGTGTAGCAGTCGGGTTCCTTGCGGCCGTCGGCGTAGTAGACGGGACGGGGGGTGACGGTGATGTCGGTGTCGGCGCCCATGGCGTACCACCAGCAGATGTTGGCGACCGTGTAGCCGGGGTGGGCGCGGCGGGCGGCGTCCCAGAGCTTGTCGCCGGCGACCAGTCCGTTGTGCTGGCGCCACAGCAGGACGTCGCCGAGTTCGCGGAAGTACCAGCCGTTGCCGACGATGCCGTGTTCGGCGGGGAGGGTGCCGGTGAGGAAGGTGGACTGGGCGGCGCAGGTGACGGCGGGCAGCACGGTGCCGAGCGGCGCGCGGGAGCCCTGCTGGGCGAGCGTCTTGAGGTGGGGCATGTGGTCGAGGAGACGGGGGGTGAGGCCGACGACGTCCAGGACGAGGAGCGGGGTGGGGCCGGTGCCGGTGCCGGTGCCTTCGGGGCGGGCTGTTCCGGTCATGGCAGCTCCTTCAGGCCGAGGTCGGTGAGCAGTCCGCGGGCGAGGGTCAGCTCGGCGGCGATGCCGTCGGTGAGCTGGGCGCGGGCCCGGGGGCGCAGTTCGGGAGGGAGGGCCTGCCAGGTGTAGGTCTCGACCTCCAGATGCCGGGTGAGGGGGTGCGGGCCGCCGACGAGGCGGGTCAGCGCGGCTTTGAGAACGTCGAGGGTGGAGGTGAGGGGCGTGGCGGGGGCCGCGTGCAGGGGGACGTGGAAGTGGGCGCGCCAGGGGGAGGTGTCGGGCAGGGCGTCCCCGGTGAGGGCCTCTCGCAGGTCGTCGGTGCCGTGGAGGGTGTGGTCCGGGGCGTGGGTGCCGGTCCGTACCTGGTCCGGGTTGTGGGTGCCGTTCGGTACCTGGTTCGGGGCGTCGGGGCCGGGCGGGCGGCGGCCGGTCGGGGTGGTGGTGCGGGTCTGGTGCAGGAAGCGGGGTTCGGCGAAGGCGGTGAGCGCTTCGCGGACCTCGGGGAGACGGGGGTGTTCGGCGTGCAGGGCGGCGGAGAGCTGGGATTTGACGACCGGGACGTGGGCGGCGGTGAGGGCGTCCAGGGCGGTGTGCGGGTCTTCGAAGGAGGTGGCGAGGTGGCAGGTGTCGACACAGATGCCGATGCGGTCGTGGCCGATCGCGGTGAGCGGGGCGATGGCGTCCCGGGTCGTTTCGACGACGCAGCCGGGTTCGGGTTCCAGGCCGACGCGGATGGAGCGGCCGGTCAGCTCCTGGAGCGCGTCGAGGCGTTCGGCGAGGGTGACCAGGGCGGCGCGGGCCTTGTCGGCGCGGGTGTCGTCATAGGCGGTGCGCCAGGCCAGCGGAAGGGTGGAGATGCTGCCCTCGGTGACATCGTCGGGGAGCAGCCCGGCGAGGACACGGGCGAGGGAGGTGGTGTGCTCCAGGCGCTCGGGGTCGGCCCAGTCCGGCTTGTAGACGCGGTACTTGACCTCTTCCGCGCCGAACCCTTCATAGGGGAAGCCGTTGAGGGTGACCACCTCCAGGCCGCGCCGGTCGAGTTCGGCGCGCAGGCCGCGCAGCGCGGACGGATCGGTGACCAGGGCGTGCGCGGCGTCGCGGGCCAGCCACAGGCCGATGCCGAGGCGGTCGCGGCCCAGCCGGCGGCGCACGGGTTCGCAGTGGTCGCGGAGTTGGGCGAGGACGCCGTCGAGGGTCTCGGCGGGGTGCACGTTGGTGCAGTAGGCGAGGTGGACGACGGAGCCGTCCGGGTGCCGGAAGCGCATCGCTCACTCACCGCCGCGCAGGATCGAGTTGCCCTCGTGGGTGGCGTCGGGCGTCGTGACCTCGAGTTCGAGGCGTCCGCTGAGCCCGTAGAAGGCGACCGGGTTGCGCCACAGCACACGGTCCACGTCGTCCTCGTCGAAGCCCTCGGCGAGCATCAGATCGGCGACCTTACGGGTCTTGAGCGGGTCGCTGCGGCCCCAGTCGGCGGCGGAGTTCACCAGCACCCGGTCCGGGCCGTACGCGCGCAGGATCGCGACCATCCGCGCCTCGTCCATCTTGGTGTCCGGATAGACGGAGAAGCCGAGCCAGCAGCCGGCCTCCTTGGCCTCCTCGACGGTGGTCTCGTTGAGGTGGTCGACCAGGACCCGGTCGACGGGGAGCGCGGATTCCCGGACCACGTCGAGGGTGCGGCGCAGCCCGGCCGGCTTGTCGCGGTGCGGGGTGTGCACCAGCGCGGGCAGGCCGTGGTCGGCGGCGAGCTGGAGCTGGGCGGTGAGCGCGGTGTCCTCGGCGGGGGTCATCGCGTCGTAGCCGATCTCGCCGACGGCGACGACGCGGTCCTTGAGCAGGTAGCGGGGCAGTTCGTCGAGGACGGGGAGGCAGCGCGGGTCGTTGGCCTCCTTGGGGTTGAGGGCGATCGTGCAGTGGTGGGCGATGCCGTACTGGGCGGCCCGGAAGGGCTCCCAGCCGAGGAGGGAGTCGAAGTAGTCGCGGAAGGCGGCGGGCGAGGTGCGGGGCTGGCCGAGCCAGAAGGCGGGTTCGACGAGGGCACGGACGCCTGCGGCATACATGGCCTCGTAGTCGTCGGTGGTCCGGGAGGTCATGTGGATGTGGGGGTCGAAGATGCGCATCAGGACTCCTTGCCGTGGGGGTCTGCCGGGCCGGGCGACTCGGTCGCCGGTTCGGTCAGGGCCAGGACGCGGTGCAGGTCTTCGGGGACTGGCCGGCCGGCGGCGGTACGTTCGGCGGCGTAGTCGGCGAGCATCCGGGCGAGTTCGGCGTCCCTGCGGGCCCGGCGGTCCAGCTCCGCCACCCGGCCGACACCGACGCCGGTGAACAGGCACTTCAGCACGGCGTGCCGCCACTGGTGGTCACCGAGGTGCCGGGCGGCGTACGGGCCGACGGCGGCGGCCAGCAGCCGGGTGTCGTTGCTGCGCAGGGCGTCCTCGACGAGCGGGCGGGCGTCGGGGCCGGGCACCAGGTGCGGCAGGGCGTGCAGGACGGCGCGGCGTTCGTCGGCGGTGCCCTGGTGGTAGACCCGGGCCAGGATGTCGGCGTCGGCGCGGGCCGCGTGCAGGATCAGGACGCGGACGGCGTCGGCGTGCCCGGGGCCGCACCGGCGGCCGGCCTCGGCGAGGCGCAGTTCCCACACGGAGATCGGGCCGTGGCCGCCGGGATGGGTGGCGGCCTCGTCGAGGGCCTGGTCGAGCCAGCGGCGGGCGGCGGTGCCGAGCCGGGCAGTGACGGCGGCACGCAGGTCGGGGGGCGGGGTGAGAGCGGGACCGGCGCCCTGCTGCCAGGCATCGTCCGGGGTGTCGTCCCGGCTGTCGTCCCGCGCGGCGTCGGTGCCCCGGCCCCGGGCGGCGCCGGGGTCTTCCGGGCGCCGGGTGGGGTGGGTGGCGTGCGGTCGTGTCATGGCGTGCTCCCTTGTGGGGTGGCGGAGGGCACGCCTGGGGGTGGGGCGGCCGGCGCTGGGAGATGGTCGGTGGTGGTGGGGGGCCGGGTGGTGGTGGTTCGGGTGGTGGGGACGGCGGCGGAGGCCGCCGCCCGGTGGAGGAACGGGAGGGAGTGGGCGGCGAAGTGGGGGCCGGCGTGGGAGTGGCGGGGCAGTTCGACGACGGTCAGGCCCTGGTAGCCGGTGGCGCCGAGGGCCGCGAGGACGGACGGGAAGTCGATCTCCCCGTCACCGAACGGGAGGTGTTCATGGACACCGCGGCGCATGTCCTCGATCTGGACGTGCCGCAGCCAGGGACCGGCGGCGCGGACGCAGTCGGCGGGCGGGAGGGGTTCGAGGCACTGGCAGTGGCCGATGTCGAGGGTGAGACCGAACGGCTCGGGATCGCCGAGGGCGCGGCGCAGATGGTGGAAGTCGGCCAGGGTGGCGAGGAGGTGACCGGGTTCGGGCTCGACGGCGAGCGGGACGCCGGCGCTGGCGGCGGCAGCCACCACCGGGGCGAGGGCGGCGGTCAGCCGTTCCCATGCCACCCGGGTGCCGGTGCCGTCCGGGGTGATGCCGCTGAAGCAGTGGACGGCGTGCGCGCCGAGGTCGGCGGCGACCCGGACGGCGGTGAGCAGCAGGTCGGTACGGCGGGCGCGATCGTCCGGGTCGGGATCGAGGAGGGAGGGGCCGTGTTTGCGGCGCGGATCGAGGACATAGCGGGCGCCGGTCTCGACGGTGACCCCCAGGCCGAGGACGTCCAGCCGGTGCGCGACCCGGCGGGTGCGGGCGGCCAGGTCCGGGGCGAGCGGGTCGAGGTGCATGTGGTCGAGGGTCAGTCCGACCCCGTCGTACCCGAGGTCGGCGAGGAGCGGGAGGGCGTCGTCCAGGCGGAGGTCGGCGAGACCATTGGTGCCGTAACCGAAGCGGAGCGGGGCGACGACGGCGTCCTGCGGTGCGGCGGGCGGCGTCACGTGATGCTCACCTTCCCGGCGAACCGCCGGCCCAGCGGGGCGAGCCCGGCGATCAGCAGACCCAGCGCGCTCGCGCCGGAGCGGGCGGTGAGGGCGGCCTGGAGGGGGATCGTGGCGCGGATGCCACCGCCGACGGCCCGTTGGGTGAGCGGGGGTGAGGGGTTGAGGGCGGCGTGGAAGTCGGGGCGGGCGGCGGTGGCGGCGTAGGCCGCGCCGAGGCACGCGGTGGGCCACGAGGCGGCTGACCGGCCCGACCCGGGCCGGGGCGCCGGGGTGCGGCCCGGCAGGCCGCGGGAGGCTGCTTCCCGTCGGCCTGCCGGTAGTCGGCCTGCCGGTAGTCGGACGGGCGGCCGGGTCACCAGCCGGGTGAGTACGGCGGTGGTGGCGAGGGCCGCGAGCGGGGCGAGTGCCGATCCGCCGGTGGTCTCCCGGCGGGACACCGCGGTGACCGCGAGGGTGTGGGTGCCGAGGAGGGCGGCGGCGGGCAGCGCCGGGCGGGCGCGGCCCGCGGTGGCGGCGCCGAGGAGCAGGTCCAGGGCACGGGCCCCGGCCATGGCGACCGGGCCGGCGGGCGTGTGCTTCAGGGCCAGGTCATAGGCCCAGACGGTCGCCGCGAGGGGTGCGGCCACCGTGAGGGCGGGGCGGCCGGCGCCGGCGGCGAGGGCCAGGCCGGCACCGGTCAGGGCGCACGCGGCGGTGAGGGCGGCGGCCGGGCTCACCCGGCCGGACGGAAGGGGGCGGTGGGGGCGTTCGGCGGCGTCCTCGGTGCGGTCGGCCCAGTCGTTGAGGACCATGCCGGCCTCGTACAGACAGACGGAGGAACCGATGGAGAGCAGGGTGCGGTACCCGGGCCGGACACCGGCCGCCGCGGCGCCGGCCAGCACGTCGCCGGGGACGGTGAACAGGGCCGGCAGGCGGAGGAGCTCGGCCCAGGCACGGACACGGGCACGGGCGTGGGTGCGGGGGCCGGTGCCGGTGCGGGGGCCGGTGCGGATGCGGGGGCGGGAGTGGGCTTGTGCTTCGGCATTGGTCCGGGAGGTGACCGGCCCGGGGGCGCCGGCGTCCGGGACGTCCGGCTCCGTCGCACGGCCCGATGCCGCGTCCCGCACAACGCCCACACCCGTGCCCGTGCCCGTACTCGTACTCGTACTCGCGCCCACGCTCGCGCCGGTCGCCCGCCTCACCGGCGCTCCCCAGCGCCGGCGGAGTCAGCAGAGTCAGCAGAGTCGGCAGCGGGATCGGCAGGGCCAACCCGCTCGGTCGCGTCGTCGCCCGGCGGCCGCCCCCTCAGACGGTGCGCGAAGCCGAGGAGTTCCGCGTACTGGTCGCCCAGGCCGGACGGCCCGTCCCCCACCGGGTCCTTGAAGTAGAAGCCCAGTTCGCGCAGCGGGCCGGTCAGGCCCAGTTCGTGGGAGCGGGCGACGAGGCGGGCCAGGTCCAGGACGAGGGGCGCGGCGAGGGCGGAGTCGCAGCCCTGCCAGATGGTCTGCAGGATCATGCGGGTGCCGAGGAAGCCGTCGAAGGCGATGTGGTCCCAGGCGGTCTTGAAGTCGCCGAGCGCGGGGACGTCGTCGATGTGGACCTCGCCCTCGACGGTGGCGCCGAGGGTGTCGGCGAGGACGCGTTCCTTGCCGGCGTTCTTGGCCGCCGCGGCGGCCGGATCGGCGAGGGCGGCGCCGTCACCGCCGCCGAGGAGGTTGGTGCCGGACCAGGCCCGGACGGTGAGCGCCCGCTGGGTGAACATCGGGCCGAGGACCGAGCGCAGCAGAGTCTGGCCGGTCTTGCCGTCGCGGCCGGCGTGCGGCAGGCCGCCGGCCGCCGCCTCGGTGGCCAGGGACGGGTGGTGCAGCCCGGTGGAGGGGGTGAAGTTGACGTACGGGCAGCCGGCGCGCAGGGCGGCCACCGCGTAGAGGGAGCTGGGCGGCAGGTCCCGGCCGGTGGCGAGCGGCTCGGTGGAGGCCACGTTGACGACCACCGCGCGGGCCGCCCCGGAGCGGCGGACGAAGTCACGGATGTCGGCGGCGAAGGCGGTGACGAGTTCCCCGGCGGACCGGGTGTCGCCGGGCAGCGGGCCGCCGGGGCGGATCTCCCGGTCGGCGGCGGCGAGTTCGGCGGCGACCGCGGCGGGCAGGCCGGGGGGCAGCACTCCCCCGGCGGCCAGCGCCTCGGCCCGTTTCGGAAGGGGGCAGTCCACGGTGTCGTGGCCGCCGAAGACGAGGGCGGAGAGGGCGGGGAGGGCGGAGCCGGTGAAGGGAGGTGTCTCGGTCACCATGCCGGTCGGCCGGTGCAGACCGGCGGTCACGGCGGCGCAGCCCGCCACCGCGGTGGCGGCGACGGAACCGCGGGCGCCGATCAGCCACACCCCGGTACGGGAAGCGGCGGACGAGGGCGAAGAGGCAGGGGAAGGGGACGCGGACATGGGCAGCCTCCTTGTCGAACGCGTCGGGGTGGCATCCCGGGGGAACCGGGCGATGCCCCGGAGGGTCCGGGTGGTGACGGCGGGCGGGGGTCCGGCGTCCCCCGCCCGCCGCCGTCCGGTGGCCCCGCGGGGGCTAGGAGGGCAGTTCCCTCAGCTGGATGTCCCGGAAGGAGACCTTGTCGGCGGCACCGTGGTTCTGGAGACCGAGGTAGCCGTCGGTCAGGCTCCGCTCGGGGTCCGTGTTGGTGAAGTCGTTGATCCTGACTCCGTTGAGGAACACCTGGAGGCGTTCGCCCTGGACCTTGATCTCGTAGGAGTTCCACTGGCCGGGCGGGCGCAGCACCTGGTCGCGGGCCTTGATGTCGGCCGACTTGAAGGAGTACACGGCGCCCGTGGTGCGGTCGGCCGCGTCCGTCGCGTCGATCTGGATCTCGTAGCCCTTGTTCACCGCGGACCAGGGGTCGTCGGAGGCCGGGAAGCCCACGAAGATCCCGGAGTTGTCGTCGCCGCGCATCTTCCAGTCGAGCTTGAGCGAGTACGACTTCAGCTCCTTGGCCTGGTACCAGAGCAGGCCCATGCCGCCGTTGGACTCCAGCGTGCCGTCCTTGACGTCGAAGGTGCCGGGGCCGGCCTGCTTCCAGCCGTCCAGGGTCTGGCCGTTGAAGATCTTCCGGTAGCCCTGGTCGGGCTTGCAGTCGGCCTTGACCTGGCCGGTTGCGTACTGGAGGCCGCCGAGCAGGTGGGCGCGGAAGGCTTCCTCGGCGTAGGACTCCTTGGTGTGGCCGAGGCCGGTGTAGAAGGAGCGGCCGCCCTCGTAGCTCTGGCACCAGGCGATCGGGTGGTCGCCCTTCATGGTGCCGCCCTGGTAGGTGGTCTCGTCGAGGGTGGCGAGGACCTTGACCCGGTCGCGCGGGTTGGTGCGGTAGTTGTACAGCTCGTCGGTGCGCACCCAGGTGTCGTCCAGGTGGGCGGTGGCCGGGTGGTCGTGGTCCTCGACCCGCACGGTGGCCTGTTGCTGGGCCGGGTGCGAGTCGAAGTAGGCGCCGACCAGTGCGCCGTAGAACCGCCAGTCGTACTCGGTGTCGGCGGCGGCGTGGACGCCCAGGTAGCCGCCACCGCCCCGGACGTAGTTCTCGAACGCCGCCTGCTGCCCGGCGTTCAGTACGTCACCCGTCGTGGAGAGGAAGACGACCGCGTCGTACTTGGCGAGGTTGGCGGTGGTGAACTGCCCCGCCTCCTCGGTGGCGGTGACGGTGATGCCGGCCGGGGTGCCGATCTCCTTCAGCGCGGCGATGCCCTCGGGGATCGCGTCGTGCCGGAAGCCGGCCGTCCTGGAGAAGACCAGGACCTTCTTGCCGTCCCGGTAGGACTGCTTGGAGAACTCGAAGTCGTCCACGTCGAACAGCGCGCCGTCGCCGCCCTTGAAGACGAGGTAGATGTCGGTGGTCTTCCTGGGCAGCGCCCGCAGCGGTACGTCGACGTCCTGGAACGTCTCCCAGCTGCCGGTCGGCGGGATGTAGGCCGAGCCGTGCAGCGGACCGGTGGGCGAGCCGGTGCGCAGTTCGACGTAGCCTCCGGCGCCGCCGGAGGAGGCGCGGACGGTCAGCTTCCGCTGCCCGTCGAACTTGTAGGGGCTGAAGGAGACCCAGTCGCCGTCGTTGACGTCACCGACGGTCTTGCCGCCGTTGGCGCCGGTCTTGCCGATGACCGAGACGCCCTGCTGGGTGGTGAAGTGCTCGGCCTGGCGGTGTGGCGGCTGGAGCACGGTGCGGGCGGTGCCGGTCAGCGCCTCCTGGCCGTTCGCGCCGCCGTCGGTGTAGCCGGCGCCGACGACGCCGTAGATGTTGGCGTTGGGGTCGTGTCCGCCGTCCCCGGCGGGCGGCGTGAGGGTGCCCTGGCAGCCGGTCTCGCTGGTCAGCTCGTGGGCGTGGTGGTCGTGGCCGAGGCTGTAGACGACCTTGACCTTGGAGCAGTCGACGGTCTCCTCGGGGTCGGTGACTGTCACCTCGAAGGGGACCGGCTCGCCGAAGGCGGCCAGGGCGCCGTTGCCGGGTATGTCGATCCTCACCTCGGGTTCGGTGTTGCCGACCACGATGCGGACGCCGGCGGTGCCGGTGTTGCCCTCGGGGTCCTTGGCGGTGAAGGTCGCGCTGTAGGTGCCCGCCTTCTTGTAGCGGTGGGTGGGGGTGAGCCCGGTGCCCGTGGTGCCGTCGCCGAAGTCCCAGCCGTAGCCGAGGTCCGGGGAGTCGGCGTCGGTGGCCGAGCCGGTGAACCTGACCCGGAGGCCGGCCGCGCCGGAGGTCTTGTCGGCGCTCGCCTCGGCGATCGGCGAGAAGCCGTCCTCGGCGTTCTCGATCCGGTAGAGCGCGGAGTCGTCGTCGCCCTGGAACCAGGACAGGCCGTAGTCGAGGACGTAGAGCGCGCCGTCCGGGCCGAACTCCATGTCCATGATCTGGGTGCCGGTCCACGGGAAGTCCTTGATGGACGCGACCGTGCCGTCGCCGTTCTGCTCGATCCGCTTGATCCACTGGCGGCCGAACTCACCGGCGAAGAAGTCCCCGTCGTACTCCTCGGGGAACTTCACCTCGGAGTCCAGGTCGGGGTCGTAGCGGTAGACCGGGCCGGCCATCGGGGACTCGGAGCCAGTGCCGAACTCGGGCACCGAGTCGTCGTCGTACGGGATCCAGGCGGCCTGCGCGGGAGGCAGGTCGGCCAGGCCGGTGTTGTGCGGCGAGGTGTTCTTCGGGGCGGCGCAGTCGAAGGGCGCACCGGAGGTGCCGGTGGCGAAGTCGTAGTCGACGTACGGGTCGTTGTCGCCGGTGCAGAACGGCCAGCCGAAGTTGGCGGCCTTGGTCACCTTGGCGAACTCGACCTGTCCGGCCGGGCCCCGGTTCGGGCCGGCCGCGCCCGCGTCGGGGCCGTAGTCGCCGACGTAGACGGTGCCGGTCTCGTCGTCGACGCTCATCCGGAACGGGTTGCGGAAGCCCATCGCGTAGATCTCGGGGCGGGTCTTCTCGGTGCCGGGGGCGAAGAGGTTGCCGTCCGGGACCGTGTACGAGCCGTCCTCGGCGACCTTGATGCGCAGGATCTTGCCACGCAGGTCGTTGGTGTTGCCGGAGCTGCGGCGGGCGTCGAAGGCCGGGTTGCGGTCGGGCCGCTCGTCGATCGGGGTGAAGCCGTCCGAGGCGAACGGGTTGGAGTCGTCGCCGGTGGAGAGGTAGAGGTTGCCGTCGGCGTCGAAGTCGATGTCACCGCCGACGTGGCAGCAGATGCCGCGCGAGGCGGCGACGTCCAGGACCTTCTTCTCGCTGGCCGGGTCCAGGGTGCCGTTGGGGCTGAGGACGAACCGGGAGAGCCGGTTGACGCCGTCGGACTTGGCGAAGTCGGCGGCGGTGCCGTTCTCCGGGGCGTCGCCCTCGGGGGTGTCCAGCGGCGGCGCGTAGTAGAGGTAGATCGCCCGGTTGGTGGCGAAGTCCGGGTCGATGCCGACGCCCTGGAGGCCCTCCTCGTCGTGGCTGTAGACCGGGATCCGGCCGGCGACCTTGGTGACACCGCCCTGGTCGGTGAGGCGCAGGGTGCCGTCCCGGGAGGTGTGCAGGACGCTGCGGTCCGGCAGCACGGCGAGCGACATCGGCTCGCCCGTCTCGGGTTCGCCCTTGGCCAGCGGCACCTGCTGGAACTGCCCCTCGGCGGCGGCCGGTTCCGCGGCCGCCGGAGGTCCGGGACGGGCGCCGGCGACGGTGGCCGGGGCGCCCACGGCCAACAGCAGGCCGGTCAAGAGGGCGAGGGAGGTGCGGAGTCTGGTGCTCCTGGTGCTTCTGAGCCTGGTTCTGTGCACGAGGTCCCTCCGGGAACGGGTGTGCCGTACGGGTGGGTGCGTAGAACGTGCGGTGCGGACGCCGGGGTGCGCCGTCACCCCGGAACGGACATCGGGCCAGGGGGCTTGCACCGGGCGTCGCGACGCCGCGGAGAGCCGTCAGAAGCCCCCTAGTGGCCGAACGCCGCGTCGAAGGACGCGCTGGGCGGCTCGTAGTCGTACGTCTTCAGGCGGGTCAGCGCCTCGGGGGCGCCCTGGCGGCGGTCCATGCCGGCGTCCTCCCACTCGACGGAGACGGGGCCCCGGTAGTCGATGGCGCGCAGCATCCGGAAGACATCCTCCCAGGGCACGTCGCCGTGTCCGGCCGAGACGAAGTCCCAGCCGCGCCGCGGGTCGCCCCAGGGCAGGTGGGAGCCGAGCCGGCCGTTGCGGCCGTCGAGGCGCTTGCGGGCCTCCTTGCAGTCGACGTGGTAGATCCGGTCGCGGAAGTCCCACAGGAAGCCGACCGGGTCGAGGTCCTGCCACACGAAGTGCGAGGGGTCGAAGTTGAGGCCGAAGGCGGGACGGTGGTCGACGGCCGCCAGGGCGCGCTGGGTGGTCCAGTAGTCGTAGGCGATCTCGCTGGGGTGAACCTCGTGGGCGAAGCGGACGCCCTCGGCGTCGAAGACGTCCAGGATCGGGTTCCAGCGGTCGGCGAAGTCCTGGTAGCCGCGTTCGATCATGGACTCGGGGACGGGCGGGAACATGGCGACCAGGTGCCAGATGGCGGAGCCGGTGAAGCCGATGACGGTGTCGACGCCGAGCCGGCGGGCGGCCCGCGCGGTGTCCTTGAGCTCGGCGGCGGCGCGCTGCCGTACGCCCTCCGGGTCGCCGTCGCCCCAGATCCGGGCGGGCAGGATCGCCTCGTGCCGTTCGTCGATGACGGCGTCGCAGACGGCCTGGCCGACCAGGTGGTTGGAGACCGCCCAGCACTTCAGGCCGTACTTGTCGAGGAGCCGGTGGCGGCCCTCGACGTAGGCCGGGTCGGCGAGGGCCTTGTCGACCTCGAAGTGGTCGCCCCAGCAGGCGAGTTCGAGTCCGTCGTAGCCGAAGTCGCGGGCGAGCCGGCAGACCTCCTCCAGGGGCAGGTCCGCCCACTGGCCGGTGAAGAGAGTGAAGTCGCGTGGCATGTCGCTGCCGGCCTCCTCAGGGGGCGATGGGGGTGTAGACGGCGTTCTTCGCGGCGCTCTCCTCCACCGCGGCGAGCACCCGCTGCACCTGGAGTCCGTCGGCGAAGGACGGCTCGGGTGCGCGGCCCGCCGCGACGGCGTGCACCAGGTCGCGGGCCTGGTGGACGAAGGTGTGCTCGTAGCCGAGGCCGTGGCCGGGCGGCCACCAGGCGTCCAGGTAGGGGTGGCCGGGTTCGGTGACGAGGATGCGGCGGAAGCCGGCCCGCTCGTCCGGCTCCGTGCCGTCGTGGAAGGACAGCTCGTTGAGCCGCTCCAGGTCGAAGGCCAGCGACCCCTGTTCGCCGTTGAGTTCGACGCGCAGGGCGTTCTTGCGGCCGGTGGCGTACCGGGTGGCCTCGAAGGAGGCGAGGGCGCCGGAGGGGAAGCGGCCGGTGAAGACGGCGGCGTCGTCCACGGTGACCTCGCCGGTGCCTCCCGTCCCGGACCCGCCCGGAAGGGGGCGTTCCCGGACGAAGGTCTCGGTGAGGGCGGAGACCCCGGCCAGCCGTTCGCCGGTCAGGTACTGGGCGAGGTCGACGACGTGGGCGCCGAGGTCGCCGAGCGCGCCGGAGCCGGCCAGTTCCCTGCGCAGCCGCCAGGTCAGCGGCGCGGCCGGGTCGACCAGCCAGTCCTGGAGGTACGTCACCCGGGCGTGCCGCAGCCGGCCGATCCGGCCCTCGGCGACCATCCGCCGGGCCAGCGCGGTGGCGGGCACCCGGCGGTAGTTGAAGCCGACCATCGCCACCTGGCCGCGGGCGGCGGCCGCTTCGGCGGCGCGGGTCATCGCCTCCGCCTCGGCGACGGTGTTGGCCAGCGGCTTCTCGCACAGGACGTGTTTGCCGGCGGCGAGCGCGGCCAGCGCGATCTCGGCGTGGCTGTCGCCGGGGGTGCAGATGTCGACGAGGTCGACGTCGTCGCGTGCCACCAGGGCCCGCCAGTCGGTCTCGGCCGCCGCCCAGCCGTGCCGGTCGGCCGCGCCGCGGACGGCGTCGGCGTCCCGCCCGCAGATCACCGCCAGTACCGGGTTCAGCGGCAGGTCGAAGACGCGTCCGGCGGTGCGCCAGCCCTGGGAGTGGGCGGCGCCCATGAAGGCGTAGCCGACCATGCCGACCCGCAACGGCGGTCTGCTCGCCGGCGCCCCGGCCCCGGCGGGCGCTGTGCCCGGCCCGGCCCCCTCGGGCTGCTGCGGCTGTCCCATGCGGATGTCCTCCTCGTCGTGGTGGTGCGGTGGGGCACGGTCCCCGCGCCCGGCCGGACCAGGGAGTTCGGTCCCCGCCCCGGGGCTGGTCAGGTCCCCGGGGCGGCACGCCGGCCGGTCACTTGAAGCCGGTGGACATGTACTGGTCGACGTTGTTCTTGTCGACGACGGCCGAGTAGCACGTCAGCGACGAGGGGATCTCGAACTCGGCGAGGCCGCCGACGCCCTTGCCCTGGCCGAGCGCGCGAGCGAGGTCGATCGCGGAGGCGGCCATGGTCGGCGGATAGAGGACGGTCGCCTTCAGGACGCCGTTGTCCTGCTCGATGGCCTGGAACGCGGAGAGCGCGCCCGCGCCGCCGACCATCAGGAAGCCGTCCCGGCCGGCCTGCTCGATGGCCCGCAGGGCGCCCACGCCCTGGTCGTCGTCGTGGTTCCACAGCGCGTCGAACGACGACTGGGCCTGGAGCAGCTGGGCCATCTTGGCCTGCCCGGACTCGACGGTGAAGTCGGCGGCCTGGCGGGCGACCTTCCTGATGTTCGGGTAGTTCTTCAGGGCGTCGTCGAAGCCCTTGGTGCGCTGCCGGGTCAGTTCGAGGTTGTCGATGCCGGCCAGCTCGATGACCCGGGCGTTCGCCTTGCCCTTGAGCTGTTCGCCGATGTAGTGCCCGGCGTTGAGGCCCATGCCGTAGTTGTCGCCGCCGACCCAGCAGCGGTACGCCTGCGGGGTGTTGAAGATCCGGTCGAGGTTGACCACGGGTATGCCGGCCCGCATCGCCTTCAGCCCGACCTGGGTGAGCGCCTTGCCGTCGGCGGGCAGCACCACCAGGACGTCGACCTTCTTGTTGATGAGGGTCTCGATCTGGCCGATCTGCTGGGCGGTGTCGTTGGAGCCCTCGGTGACCTCCAGGGTGACGTCGGAGTACTTCTCGGCCCGCCCCTTGGCCTGGTCGTTGACGGCGTTGAGCCAGCCGTGGTCGGCGAGCGGACCGGCGTAGCCGATGGTGACCTGCTTGCCGGGCTTGTCGTCGGCGGCGGGCTGGGTGCTCGCGCCCGCCCCCTCGTCGTCGTCCGGCTCGTTGCTGGTGCACCCGGTGAGGAAGGCCCCGGCGGACACCGCGGCGGCGCCGAACAGCAGCCCCCGGCGGCTGGCGAGCGGCCCGGTGTTCCCGGCCAGCGGCCCTCTGCGGCTCGCGAATGGCGTGTGCTCTGGCATGACGGTCAACCCTTTCCTCATGGCGTGCTCGCGGTACGGCTTCGTCATGGCGTGCTCGCGGTACGGCGCTGGACCAGCACGGCGGCGACGATGATCGCTCCCTTGGCGATCTGCTGGACGTCGCTCTGCAGGTTGTTCAGGGCGAAGATGTTGGTGATCGTGGTGAAGATCAGGACGCCGAGCACGGAGCCGACGATGGTGCCGCGGCCGCCGCTGAGCAGCGTGCCGCCGATGATCGCGGCGGCGATGGCGTCGAGTTCGTAGAGGTTGCCGTTGGTGTTCTGGCCGGAGCCGGACAGCACGATCAGCAGGAAGGCGGCGATGCCGCAGCACAGGCCGGACAGCAGGTAGAGGTAGAGGCGCTGGCGGCGGACGTCGATGCCGGCCAGGCGGGCGGCCTCCGCGTTGCCGCCGACCGCGACGGTGCGGCGGCCGAAGGTGGTCCGGTTGAGCACCAGCCAGCCGATGACGGTGACGGCGGCGAAGACCAGCACCAGTGGCGGTACGCCGAGCACGTAGGCGTCGCGTTCGCCGAGGTCGAGCACGCCGGCGACGGTGACGACCTGGGTCTGTCCGTCGGTGATCTGCAGTGCCAGGCCGCGCGCGGAGGCCAGCATGGCGAGGGTGGCGATGAACGGGACCATCGCGCCGTACGCGATGAGGACGCCGTTGACGAGTCCGCAGCCGACGCCGACCACCAGCGCGGTGAACAGGATACCGAGGAATCCGTACTCCTGGGTGGCGACCGTGGTCGCCCACACCGAGGCGAGGGCGACGATCGCGCCGACCGAGAGGTCGATGCCGCCGGACATGATGACGAAGGTCATGCCGACGGTGACGACGCCGATCACGGACGCCTGGGTGAGGACGAGCTGAAGGTTGCGGGTGTCGAGGAATTCGTCGGGCTTGGTGATCCCGCCGATCAGCACCAGCACGGCGAGCACGCCGAGCAGGGAGAGGACGCGGACGTCGGCGCGGGCCGGCACGCCCCGCCAGGCGGGGGGCGGGCCGTCCGCCGGTGCCGCCTTTCCGGTGCCGTCCCGGGGCGGTGACACGTGCTGCGTCATGATGCCGGGCTCCCTTCCATGACGAGGTCGAGTACGCGGTGTTCGTCGAGTTCGCGGGCGGGTGCCTGGTGCACGACCCGGCCCTCGCGCAGCACCAGGACGCGGTCGGCGAGGCCGAGCACCTCGGGCACCTCGCTGGAGACCAGCAGGACCGCCAGGCCCTCGTCGGCGAGACGGCGCACGACCGCGTACAGCTCGGCGCGGGCGCCGACGTCGACGCCGCGGGTCGGTTCGTCCAGCAGCAGCACCCGGCAGCCGCGCAGCAGCCAGCGGGCCAGGACGGCCTTCTGCTGGTTGCCGCCGGACAGGGTGCGCACCGGGACGTCCGGGTTGTCGGGGCGCAGCGAGAGTTCCCGGACGGCGGCGCGGGCGGCGGCGCGTTCGGCGCCGCGGTCCAGCCAGCCGCCGCGCGCGAAACGGGACATCGACGACACCGACACGTTGCGGGTGACGGACTCCAGCATCAGCAGCGCCTGTGCCTTGCGTTCCTCGGGGGCGAGGCCGAGTCCGGCGCGCACGGCGGCCCGCACGCTGCCGGGCCGGAGCGGGCGTCCGTCGACCAGCACCTGTCCGGCGGACGGCCTGCGGGCGCCGTAGACGGTCTCCAGGATCTCGGAGCGGCCGGAGCCGACCAGTCCGGCCAGGCCGACGATCTCGCCGGGGCGGATCTCCAGGTCGAGGGCGGCGAACTCCCCGTCCCTGGCCAGTCCGCGCACCCTCAGCACCGGTTCGGCGGCCGGGTCCCGGTCCCGCGCAGCCGGCCGGTCCGGGAAGACCCAGGCGACGTCGCGGCCGGTCATCAGGGCGACGACCTCGCTGGTCGGGGTGGACCTGGCGGGCAGCGCGCGGGCGACGGCGCGGCCGTCCTTGAGGACGGTGACCCGGTCGCCGATGCGGCGGATCTCCTCCAGGCGGTGCGAGATGTGGACGACGGCCACGCCGGTTGCGGTGAGGTCGCCGACGATCCGGAAGAGGTTGTCGACCTCGTCGGGGTCGAGGGCGGCGGACGGCTCGTCCATCACGATCAGCCGTACGTCGTGGGAGAGCGCGCGGGCCATGGAGACGATCTGCCGCTGGGCCGCCGACAGGTCCCCGACCAGCCGGCCCGGGTCGACCTCGGGGTGGCCGAGACGTTTCAGCAGCGCGGCGGTGGCGGCGCGGGCGGCTGCCCGGCCCCGGACCACGAAGCCGGCGCTGGTCGGCTCGTGCCCGAGGTGCACGTTCTCCGCCACCGACAGGTGCTCCACCAGGTCGAGTTCCTGGTAGATGGTGGCGATGCCGAGGCGCATGGCGGCGATCGGCGAGCGGAGCGTGACGTCCGCGCCGCGCCAGCGGATGGTGCCGGTGTCCGGTTGGTGGGCGCCGGCCAGCACCTTGATGAGGGTGGACTTGCCGGCCCCGTTCTGGCCGAGCAGGCAGTGCACCTCACCGGCCTGGACGTCGAGGTCGACGCCGTCCAGGGCGCGGACGCCGGGGAAGGACTTGGTGATGCCGGACATGCTGAGCAGCGGTGGTTCTGGTGCCATGTGAGGTCCCCTCGGCGGGCGTGCGGGCCGGTGTCAGGGCAGGGCGGAGCAGCGCGCTGTACGGGAAAGGGGCCGGCGGGGCGGTGCTACGCCGGTGAGAACAGGTGGTCGCTGATGAGCCGGGCGGCGCCGATGACGCCGGCGGTGGGGCCCAGTTCGCCGAGCACGATGGGCAGGTTGCCGGTCGCCAGGGGCAGCGACTGGCGGTAGACCTGGGTGCGGATGGCGGCGAGCAGGGTGTGGCCGAGGCCGGTGACCCCGCCTCCGATCACCACCAGGCCGGGGTTGAAGAAGCTGACCAGGCCGGCGATGACCTGGCCGGTGCGGCTGCCGCCCTCGCGGATCAGGTCGAGGGCGGTGGCGTCCCCGGCGGCCGCCGCGGCGGCGACGTCGGCGGCGCTGAGGCTTCCGCCCGCCGACAGGCGGGCCGCGAGTTCGGCGGAGGTGCCCTGCTGGGCGGCCTCGGTGGCGTCGCGGGCCAGGGCCGCGCCGCTGAAGTGGGCCTCCAGGCAGCCCCGGTTGCCGCAGGCGCACGGGCGGCCCTCGGGCACCGCCTGGATGTGCCCGATGTCGCCGGCGCTGCCCGTCGTACCGCGGTAGACCTCACCGCCGACGACGATGCCGCAGCCGATGCCGGTGCCGATCTTGACGACGAGGAAGTCGTGCACGGTCCGGGCCACCCCGGCGTGCTGCTCCCCCAGCGCCATCAGGTTCACGTCGTTGTCGACCATGACCGGGCAGCCCAGTTCCTGGCTGAGCGCCTCCCGGACCGGGAAGCCGTCCCAGCCCGGCATGATCGGCGGGGCCACCGGGACGCCCTCGGGGAAGCGGACCGGTCCCGGGACGCCGATGCCGGCGCCGTCGAAGCCCTCCGCGAGGCCCGAGGCCCGCAGCTTGGCGGCCATGGACAGTACTTGCTCGAAGACCGCGACCGGTCCCTCGCGGACGTCCATGGGCTGGTTGATGTGGCCGAGGATCTCCAGTTCCGCGTTGGTGACCGCGACGTCCACCGAGGTCGCGCCGATGTCCACGCCGAGGAACCGGAGTCCGGGGTTGAGCCGGATGTTGTGCGAGCGGCGTCCGCCGCGGGAGGCGGCGAGTCCGTCGGCGACGGCCAGTCCGGTCTCCAGCAGCCGGTCCACCTCCACGGCCAGCTTCGACCGGGAGAGGTCGACCTGGTCGCCGAGCTGGGCCCGGGAGTTGGGACCGCCGTCCCGCAGCAGTTTCAGCAGCCGGGCCTGGTGGGCGTTGGCCGGTCGCGCGGTCATGCGTCGCACGTGCCCCTCCCCGCCTCAATCGGCTGCGCGCTGTCGTGCTTTCGAAGGGAACGTAGCAGCGGCTGCCGAACCTGGGAAGAAGCTGTGCGTAGATTGCCGTCGACTTCTTCCACTCGCAGGACAAAGAGTCGGGCGGGAGCGGTCCGTTCAGGACGCGCCGCGGGCGTGGTACGACCGCCGGGTGTGCTCGGTGTGCTCGCGCATGAGGTGGGTCGCGCGCTGCTCGTCGCGGTCGGTGATGGCGGCGATCAGCTCTCGGTGCTCGGTCCAGGACTGCTGGCCGCGCCGGCGGGCGATCGGCGTGTAGTACCAGCGCACCCGGCGGTCGACCTGGGCGGCGAGTTCGGCGAGGACGGCGTTGCCCGCCAGCTCCATCACTTTGGCGTGGAAGCGGGCGTTCAGGGTGACGGCGGCGTCCACGTCGTCGGCGGCGACGGCCCGCTCCCCCTCGGCGCACAGCTCCTCCAGGGCCGCCACGCCCGCGCTGGTGGCGCCCGCGGCGGCCAGCCGGGCCGCCTCGGCCTCCAGCAGCGTGCGGACGGTCAGCAGCTGGTCGGCCTCCGCCTCGGTCGGCTCGTGCACGAACGCGCCCTGGGCCGGGCGCAGATCGACCCAGCCCTCGGTGTTCAGCCGCTGGAGCGCCTCGCGCACCGGCTGCCGGGAGACGCCGAGGTGGCCGGCGAGTTCGCTCTCGACGAGGTGCTGGCCGGGACGGAGGGCGCGGGTGGTGATGAGTTCGAGCAGTGCCTCGTAGACGCGGTCGCGCAGCGGCCCGGGGCGTTCCAGCCTGGGCACCGCCCCCTGCGGCAGTCCTGTCGACAACATCGCGGCCCCCTCGGCGAAGTAAAGACGATGCAGACGGTAAAGAAAGTATCAATTGTCTTTCGTCTACAGTCTACGGCGCCCCGGACCGCGGGGGTTCAGGGGCAGCGCACGACCTGCCCCGCGTACGACAGGTTGCCGCCGAAGCCGAACAGCAGCACCGGGTCCCCGGTGCTGATCTCGCCGCGTTCCACCAGCTTGGCCAGGGCGAGCGGGATGCTGGCCGCCGAGGTGTTGCCGGACTCGGTGACGTCCCGGGCGACGACGGCGTTGACGGCGCCGATGCGCAGCGCGAGGGGTTCGATGATGCGCAGGTTGGCCTGGTGCAGCACGACGGCGGCCAGCTCCGCGGGGTCCACACCGGCCCGTTCGCACACGCCCCGGGCGACGGCGGGCAGCTTGGTGGTGGCCCACCGGTAGACGCTCTGGCCCTCCTGGGCGAAGCGCGGCGGGGTGCCCTCGATCCGCACGGCGTGGCCGAGTTCGGGCACCGAGCCCCACAGCACGGGGCCGATGCCGGGTGCCTCGCCCGCGGCGCAGGGTTCGACCACGGCGGCGCCCGCGCCGTCGCCGACCAGCACGCAGGTGGTCCGGTCGGTCCAGTCGGTGACCTCGGACATCTTGTCGGCGCCTATCACCAGGGCCCGGCGCGCGGCGCCCGCCCGGACCGCGTGGTCGGCGGTGGCCAGGGCGTGCGTGAACCCGGCGCAGACCACGTTGACGTCCATCGTGGCGGGGCTGCCCATGCCGAGCCGGGCGGCGACCCGGGCGGCCATGTTCGGGGAGCGGTCGATGGCGGTGGAGGTGGCGACCAGCACCAGGTCGACATCGGCGGGGGTGGCCCCGGCCGCGGCGAGCGCCTTGGCGGCGGCGTGCCCGGCGAGCTCGTCGACGGGTTCGTCGGGTCCGGCGATCCGGCGGGTGCGGATGCCGACCCGGCTGGTGATCCACTCGTCGCTGGTGTCGACCAGGCCCGCCAGGTCCTCGTTGGTGAGGATTCTGGCGGGCTGGTGGTGGCCGACCCCGGTGATGCGCGAACCGTGCATGGTGGATTCCCCTCGGTGCCTGCGGTTGCGGGATCCACCAGTCTGATCAGTGACTCACGGGTACGACGGCAGGTGATGCGACAGGAAACGGAGGCACCGCTTGTCGGCTTCCGTCACCCGCGCACCCCGCGTCACCTCGCCCTTGCACCGTCCCTCTTCCTCACCCGGTGAACAACTGGGTGGCCTTGCGGACCAGCTCGTACAGCCCGTAGCCGAGCGGCGCTCCCACCCACAGCCAGGCGAAGGCGATCAGCGGGCGCCGACCGGTCCGGCTCTCACTGCTGTCGGGCGACATCGGCGGCCTCCTCGATTTCCCCGGCGGTGACGTGGTGGCGGGCGTGGACGGGACGGACCAGTTCGTTGGCGACGAAGCCGACGACGAGCAGTCCGATCATGATGACGAACGACAGCCCGTACAGGGACGAGCCGTGCCGCCCGGCCTCCTCCTGCCGGTCGGCGATCCAGTTGACGATCAGCGGCCCGAGCACGCCGGCCGTGGACCAGGCGGTGAGCAGCCGGCCGTGGATCGCGCCGACCTGGTAGGTGCCGAAGAGGTCCTTCAGATAGGCGGGGACCGTGGCGAAGCCGCCGCCGTAGAAGGACAGGATCACCAGGGCGGCCAGTACGAACAGCGGCTTGGAGGAGTCGCCGAACAGAGCGATGAGCGCGTACATCACCGCGCCGACACCGAGGTACACCCGGTAGATGTTCTTGCGTCCGATCAGGTCGGAGGTGGACGACCAGCCGATCCGGCCGGCCATGTTCGCGGCCGACAGCAGGGCCACGAACCCGGCGGCGGCGGTCGCGGAGACCGGCGCGGAGGTGTCCGCGAAGAAGTCCGTGATCATCGGCGCGGCCTTCTCCAGGATGCCGATGCCCGCGGTGACGTTCATGCAGAGCACCAGCCACAGGCACCAGAACTGCGGGGTGCGCACCGCCGAGCGGGCCGAGACCTGGACCCCGGTCAGCGCGGCGGGCTTCCCGTCGGCCGCCTCCGGGGCCCGCGGCACCCGCACCAGCAGGACGCCGAGCAGCATGAAGACGGCGTAGGACAGTCCGTGCACCAGGAAGGCGAGGGCGATGCCGGAGCTGTCGGCGCCGAAGGACTCCAGCATCTGCGCGGACCAGGGCGAGGCGATCAGCGCGCCGCCGCCGAAGCCCATGATGGCGATGCCGGTGGCCATGCCGGGCCGGTCCGGGAACCACTTGATCAGCGTGGAGACCGGCGAGATGTAGCCGATGCCGAGGCCGATGCCGCCGACGAAGCCGTAGCCGAAGACGATCAGCCAGTACTGCTCGGTGGCCGCGCCCAGCGCGGAGAGCAGGAAGCCGGACGAGAAGCAGATCAGCGCCACCGTCATCGCCCAGCGCGGCCCGCGCTTCTCGACCAGGGTGCCGCCGAACGCGGCGGACAGGCCGAGCATGACGATGCCGAGCTGGAAGGGCAGCGCGCTCTGGGTGCCGCTGAGGCCGAGCGCGGATTCCAGGGGCGGCTTGAACACGGACCAGGCGTACGCCTGCCCGATGGAGAGGTGGACCGAGAGGGCGGCCGGGGGAACGAGCCAGCGGCTCCAGCCGGGCGGTGCGACAGGGGGACTCATGAGTCCCCAACCGTAGGGAGCCGGGCGACGGTTGAGAAGACAGTTGATCAAACAACCACCCAGCGCCACCGGCTGTGCACAATCCCTTGCCGCCCTCACCTCCATACTGTAGACAATATTTCGTCGACGAAATCGCGACAGTTCCTCGGTTCCCCGGTTCCTCGGTACGACCCTCGACCGAACGGAGCTATCCCCCATGAAAGTCGCAGTCCTCGGCGCCGGTGCGATCGGCGCCTATGTGGGCGCCGCGCTCCACCGCGCCGGCGCCGACGTGCGTCTCATCGCCCGTGGACCGCACCTGGCGGCCATGAGGCGGCACGGAGTACGGGTGCGCAGCCCGCGCGGCGACTTCACCGCGCGCCCGCGCGCCACCGACGACCCGGCCGAAGTGGGCCCGGTCGATTACGTCTTCCTGGGGCTGAAGGCCACCTCGTACGCGGCGTGCGGGCCGCTGATCGAGCCGCTGCTGCACGGCTCCACGGCGGTGGTGGCCGCCCAGAACGGCATCCCCTGGTGGTACTTCCACCGGCACGGCGGCCCCTACGACGGCCGCCGCCTGCACAGTGTGGACCCGGACGGCGCGGTCAGTGCGGTGCTCGCGCCGGAGCGGGCCGTCGGGTGTGTCGTCTACGCCGCCACCGAACTCGAAGAGCCGGGCGTGGTCCGGCACCTGGAAGGCACCCGGTTCTCGATCGGCGAGCCGGACCGGAGCGTGTCCGCCCGCTGTCTGGCGCTCAGCGCGGCGATGCGCGCGGGCGGCCTGAAGTGCCCGGTCGAACCGGACCTGCGGGGCGACATCTGGCTCAAGCTGCTCGGGAACATCTCCTTCAACCCGATCAGCGCGCTGGCCCGCGCCACCATGCGGCAGATGTGCGCGCACGGCGGCACCCGGCAGGTGATCGAGACGATGATGGCCGAGACGCTGGCGGTCGCCGAGGCGCTCGGCTGCCGGGTCGGCGTCTCCATCGAACGCCGCCTGGCGGGCGCCGAGAAGGTCGGCGACCACCGCACCTCCACGCTCCAGGACCTGGAGCGCGGCAAGCCGCTCGAACTCGACGTGCTGCTCGCGGCCGTCGTCGAACTGGCGGAGATCACCGGCGTCCCGGTGCCCACCCTGCGCACCGTGCACGCCATCTCGGACCCGCTCGCACTGAGGAGCGCCGCATGAGGAAACGGCAGCCGGCCGGCTACACCAGGCTCACCCACCCGTTGGTGCGCGACTCCCGGACCGAGCCCTTCCGCCGGGCCACCTGGGACGAGGCCCTGGACCGGGTGGCCCGGGGCCTGGCCCGCCACCGGGGCGCGTTCGGCATGTTCTCCTGCGCCCGCGCGACCAACGAGATGAACTACGTGGCGCAGAAGTTCGCCCGGGTGGTGATGGGCACCAACAACGTCGACTCCTGCAACCGCACCTGCCACGCCCCGTCCGTGGCCGGCCTGTCCGCCGCCTTCGGCTCCGGCGGCGGCACCTCCTCCTACGAGGAGATCGAGCACACCGACGTCATCGTCATGTGGGGCTCCAACGCCCGCTTCGCGCACCCGATCTTCTTCCAGCACGTACTGAAGGGCATCCGGGGCGGCGCCCGGATGTACGCGGTCGATCCGCGCCGCACCTCCACCGCCGAGTGGGCGGAGAGCTGGCTCGGCCTGAACGTCGGCACCGACATCCCGATGGCGCACGCGATCGGCCGCGAGATCATCCACGCCGGTCTGGTCAACGAGGCGTTCGTCGCGCGCGCGACCACCGGCTATGCCGAGTACCGGGCGCTGGTCGAGCCGTGGACGCTCTCCCTCGCCGAGAAGGTGACCGGCGTCCCCGCCGCCGCGATCCGCGACCTCGCGCACGCCTACGCCCGAGCCGAACGCGCCCAGCTGTGCTGGACCCTCGGCATCACCGAGCACCACAACGGCACCGACAACGTCCGCGCGCTGATCAACCTCTCCCTGCTCACCGGGCACGTGGGCCGGTACGGCGCCGGACTGCAACCCCTGCGCGGCCAGAACAACGTGCAGGGCGGCGGCGACATGGGCGCCATCCCCAACCGCCTGCCCGGCTTCCAGGACATCCTGGACCCGGACACCCGGCTGAAGTTCGAGTCCGCCTGGGACACCGTGATCCAGCCGCACTACGGCCTCACCCTGACCGAGATGTTCGAGGCGATGGAGGACGGCTCGCTGAAGGCCGTGTACTGCGTCGGCGAGAACCCGGCCCAGTCGGAGGCCGACAGCGAACAGGCGGTACGCCGGCTGGCGGCGCTGGACTTCCTGGTCGTGCAGGACATCTTCCTGACCAGGACCGCCTCGCTCGCGGACGTCGTGCTGCCCGCCACCGCCGGCTGGGCGGAGACCGAGGGCACCACCACCAACAGCGAGCGGCGGGTGCAGCGGGTGCGCCGGGCGGTCACCCCGCCGGGCGAGGCCCGCGAGGACATCGACATCTTCTGCGACCTCGCCGCCCGCCTCGGTCACGACTGGAAGTACGCCGACGCCGAGGCGGTCTGGAACGAGCTGCGCGCCCTGTCGCCGGACCACCACGGGATGACGTACCACCGGCTCACCGAGCACCGGGGCATCCAGTGGCCCTGCCCGAGCACCGACCGCCTGGAACCGACCTATCTGCACGGCCGGCTGTGGGACCCCGACCCGGCGCGCCGGGGCCGCCCGGCGCCCTTCGGGATCGTCCAGCACGATCCGCCGGTCGACCTCACCGACGAGCGCTACCCGCTGCGCCTGACCACGGGGCGCCGGCTCGACTCGTACAACACCGGGGTGCAGAGCGGCGGTTACGCCTCCCCGCTGCGGCGCGGCGAGTCGGTGGAGCTGTCCCCGGAGGACGCCGAGCGGTACGGGGTGGTGGTCGGGGAGACGGTACAGGTGACCTCGCGGCGCGGGTCGGTGCGGGCGCCGGTGTGGGTCGACCCGGCGCTGCGGCCCGGCCTCGCGTTCATGACCTTCCACTTTCCCGACGAGGTGGACACCAACCAGCTGACGATCGAGGCCAACTGCCCGATCGCGGGGACGGCGGAGTTCAAGGCGTCGGCGATCCGGATCGAGAAGCTGCCCGTCGCGACCATCGTGAGGTGATGCCAAGTGGACCTGCGCTTCGGTGACAGCAAGCCGACGGACGACGAACGGGCGGCCGTCGACGCCCTGCTCGGCCCCCCGGAGTCCTCCTGGGAGGGCGCCGACCGCAGCGACGCCGATCTGCGCTGGGCCCGGGGCGGACGGGAGGCCCGGGACCGCCGCGACCTGCTGCTGCCGGTGCTGCACGCGGTCAACGACCGGGTCGGCTGGATCAGCGACGGCGCCCTGGACTACCTGTGCCGGCGGCTGACCGTGCCACCGGCCGAGGCGTACGGCGTCGCCACCTTCTACGCGATGTTCTCCGTCCGCCCCCGCCCCGCCACCGTGCTGCACGTCTGCACCGACCTGGCCTGCGCGACAGCCGGCGCGGAGGCACTGTGCGCCGAGGTCACGGCGGAGCCGGGCGTCACCGTCCAGCGCAGCCCCTGCCTCGGCCTGTGCGAACGCGCCCCGGCCGCGCTCGCGTTCGGGGCGGGGGACCGGGTGCGTACGGCGGTGGCGGCGCCCGCGAGGGCCCGCGCGGCCGTGCTCGCCGCCACCGCCCCCGACTCCGCGCCCGAGGAACCCCCGGCCGCGGCGGCCGTCCCGCAGGCGGGCGACCCGGAGCTGGTCCTGCTGCGCCGGGTCGGCGTGGTGGATCCCGCCTCCCTCGACGACTACCGGGCGCACGGCGGCTACACCGCCCTGCGCCGCGCCTTCGCACTCGGCCCGGCCGGCGTGATCCGCGAGGTCACCGACTCCGGACTGGTCGGCCGCGGTGGCGCCGCCTTCCCCACCGGCCGCAAGTGGCAGGCCACGGCCGGCCAGCCGGACCACCCGCACTACCTCGTCTGCAACGCCGACGAATCCGAGCCGGGCACCTTCAAGGACCGGGTGCTGATGGAGGGCGACCCGTACGCGCTGATCGAGGCGATGACCATCGCCGGATACGCCACCGGGGCCCATCGGGGCTACCTGTACCTGCGCGGCGAGTACCCGAGGGCGCTGGCCCGCCTGGACCACGCGATCACCCGGGCCCGGGCCCGCGGCCTGCTCGGCGACGACGTGCTCGGGCAGGGCTACGCCTTCGACATCGAGATCCGGCGCGGCGCGGGCGCCTACATCTGCGGTGAGGAGACCGCCCTGTTCAACTCCATCGAGGGCTACCGGGGCGAGCCCCGCGCCAAGCCGCCGTTCCCGGTGCAGCAGGGCCTGTTCGGCCGGCCGACCGCCGAGAACAACGTCGAGACCCTGGTCAACGTACTGCCGGTGCTGACGATGGGCGCCGAGGCGTACGCGGCGATCGGCACCGGCCGCTCCACCGGCCCGAAGCTGTTCTGCGTGTCGGGCGCCGTGGCCCGGCCCGGCGTCTACGAGCTGCCGTTCGGCGCCACGCTGGGCGAGCTGCTGGGCCTCGCCGGAGTCCGGGACGGGCTGCGCGCGGTGCTGCTCGGCGGCGCGGCCGGCGGCTTCGTACGGCCCGACGAACTGGACATCCCGCTCACCTTCGAGGGCACCCGGGAGGCGGGCACCACCCTCGGGTCGGGGGTGGTGATGGCCTTCGACGACACGGTTCCGCTGCCCCGGCTGCTGCTGCGCATCGCGGAGTTCTTCCGCGACGAGTCCTGCGGCCAGTGCGTGCCGTGCCGGGTGGGCACGGTGCGGCAGGAGGAGGCACTGCACCGGATCGCCGAGCGCACCGGGGCGAGCGCCGCCGACGACATCGCGCTGCTGCGCGAGGTCGGCCGGGCGATGCGGGACGCCTCGATCTGCGGTCTGGGCCAGACCGCGTGGAACGCCGTGGAATCCGCCATCGACCGGCTGGGGGCCTACGCATGACCGCGATACCGCTCGGTGTGCCGCGCCGGCTGGTGGAGTTCACCCTGGACGGGCAGCCGGCCCGCGTCCCCGAGGGGTCGACGATCCTCGACGCCTGCCGGGCCGCGGGCAAGGACGTGCCGACCCTGTGCGAGGGCGACACCCTCACCCCGAAGAACGCCTGCCGGGTGTGCGTGGTGGAGGTCGAGGGCGCCCGCACCCTCGTCCCCGCCTGCTCCCGCCGCGCCGAGCCCGGCATGGAGGTGCGCACCGGCACCGAGCGCGCCCGGCACAGCCGCAAGGTGGTCCTCGAACTCCTCGCCTCCTCGGTCGACTTGTCGACCACCCCGCGGGCCGCCGAGTGGATCGAGGAGTACCGGGCGAAGCCCGACCGGTTCGGCCCGGACGCGGCCCGGGTCGAGGAGGAACCCCGGATCGACAACGACCTGTACGTCCGCGACTACGGCAAGTGCATCCTCTGCTACAAGTGCGTGGACGCCTGCGGGGAGCAGTGGCAGAACAGTTTCGCGATCTCGGTTTCCGGGCGCGGTTTCGACGCCCGGATCTCGGTCGAGCAGGACGCCCCGCTGACCGACTCGGCGTGCGTCTACTGCGGCAACTGCGTCGAGGTCTGCCCCACCGGGGCGCTGTCGTTCAAGTCGGAGTACGACATGCGGGCGGCGGGCACCTGGAACGAGTCGGCGCAGACCGAGACGACCACGGTGTGCGCGTACTGCGGAGTGGGATGCAACCTCACTCTGCACGTGCAGGACAATGAGATCGTGAAGGTCACCTCGCCGCACGACAGCCCGGTGACCCACGGCAATCTCTGCATCAAGGGCCGTTTCGGCTACCAGCACGTACAGAACCGGGGCTGATCAGGACATGGGACGAGTCACGGAACGACGCAAGGTGATCCGCATCCGGGACGGGGCGGTCTCCACCCGGCCGGACACGCTCGTCGCCGAGGAGCCCCTGGAGATCCGGCTCAACGGCAAACCCCTGGCCATCACCATGCGCACCCCCGGCGACGACTTCGCGCTCGCCGCCGGGTTCCTGGTCAGCGAAGGGGTGCTGGCCGACCGGAGCGACCTGCGGAACATCGTGTACTGCGCGGGTGCCACGGCCGACGGCTCGAACACGTACAACGTGGTGGACGTGCAGACCGCGCCCGGTGTCCGGATGCCCGACATCACCCTCGAACGCAACGTCTACACCACCTCCTCCTGCGGCCTGTGCGGCAAGGCCAGCCTGGACGCGGTGCGCACCACCGCCCGCTGGCCGATCGCCGACACCCCGCCGGTCCGGATCGACGCGGAGCTGCTCGCCGCGCTGCCGGACCGGCTGCGCGCCGCCCAGCGGGTCTTCGACCGCACCGGCGGGCTGCACGCGGCGGCCCTGTTCACCGAGGACGGCGAACTGGCCGACATCCGGGAGGACGTGGGCCGGCACAACGCGGTCGACAAGCTGGTCGGCCGGGCGCTGCAGAGCGGCGGCCTGCCGCTGTCCCGGTCCGTGCTGCTGGTCTCCGGGCGGGCCTCCTTCGAGCTGGCGCAGAAGGCCGTCATGGCCGGCATCCCGGTGCTGGCGGCGGTGTCGGCGCCGTCCTCGCTCGCCGTGGACCTGGCCGCCGAGAGCGGTCTGACCCTGGTGGGCTTCCTGCGGGGCACCTCGATGAACGTGTACGCGGGCGCGGACCGGATCGCCCTGCGGACCGCGGCCGTCCAGGGCTGAGCGGGCCGCCCCGCGGCACGGCGGCGGACCCCCGGCCCCCGGCGGGGAGCGCCCCCTGCGCCGGGCCGGGGCGATGCCGTGCCGCGAACTCCCGGCGGCGGCGACACGCGGGGGAAGTCCGTACGACATATCCGTCATGTGATGACTTGATCTACTGATGCCCTGATGACCGGCTACCGCCCAGCCGTCCGAAGGGTCACCGCTCCATGCCGTCCGCGCTCGCCGCCGCCCTGCTCGCCCTCTCCGTCGCCGTCCCCGCCGCCGCACCCGCCGCCCAGGCCCCCGAATTCACCCAGCAGGTCCTCTTCCGCGCCGACCAGGAGAGCGGATACGCCTGCTTCCGCATCCCGGCGATCGTACGGACCGCGGACGGCACGCTGCTCGCCTTCGCGGAGGGCCGGGTCCGCAACTGCGGGGACGCGGCCGACATCGACATCGTGCTCAAGCGCTCCACCGACGGCGGCCATACCTGGGGTCCGCTGCGGGTGGTCAACGACGGCGGCGGCGACACGCACGGCAATCCGGCGCCGGTCGTGGACCGCACCACCGGCCGGGTGCTGCTGGTGGAGACGTACAACACCGGCCGGGCGGACGACGCGGGCTGCGCGATCCCCTGCGACCGCGTGCCGCACCTGCAGTACAGCGACGACGACGGGCTGACCTGGTCGGCGCCGCGCGACCTGACCGCCGAGATCCGCCCGGCCGGCTGGAACTCCTGGTACGCCACCGGTCCCGTGCACGGCGTGCAGCTGAGCACCGGGGCGCACGCCGGGCGGCTGGTGCTCGGGGTCAACGCCGAGAGCTGGGGCGACGGCCGGGTCGCGGCGAACCACGCGGCCCTCGTGGTCAGCGACGACGGCGGCGCGCACTGGCGGGTCGGCGCCACCGACACCTGGCCGGTGGCCGACGACGGCACCTTCCGGCAGAAGCCGTCCGAGGTGACCCTGGCCGAACTCGCCGACGGCACGCTGCTGGTCAGCGGCCGCGAGCAGGACGGCACCGACCTCGGCCACCGCGCGCAGACCGTCAGCCGCGACGGCGGCGGCAGCTTCGCCGCGCCCTTCGAGGCGCTCCCGGACCTGTACACCCCGCAGGTGCAGGGCGCGCTGCTGCGGATCGGCGACCGGGTGCTGCTGTCCGCCCCGGCCGACCCGGACCGCCGCCGCACGATGGTGATCCGGTCCTCCTACGACTCCGGCGCCACCTGGGACAGCGTGGACCGGGCCAGTGTCGTCACCCGGGACTGGTCCGGCTACTCCGACCTGACGGCGCTCGACGAGACGACGGTGGGGCTGCTGTACGAGGCGGGCACGGCGGACGCCCGCGACGAGATCCGGTTCGTCCGGTTCGGCACCGACTGGCTCCAGCCCCGGCGGGGCGCCGACCCCACCACCCCCGACCTGTCGCCGGGCGCCCGGCCCGCCGCCGTGCTGGGCGGGGCGGCGCCGACGGACGGCGCGGTCGGCGGGGCGCTCGCCTTCGACGGCGTGGACGACGAGGTGCGGCTGCCGTACCGGGACCGGCTGCCGCTCGGGGCCGGCGACTTCACCGCGTCGCTCCGGTTCCGGTACACGGTCGGCAGCGGGGAGCAGCCGCTGCTGTGGATGGGCGGCATCGGCACCAAGCAGCCGCAGGTGTGGCTGCGGGCCGAGCCCGGGCAGGACCGGGTGACCGGGCTGATGACCGCGCGGCAGGGCGCGGCGGCGCCCCGGTCGGCCTATGTGCGGGCGGCCGGTGCGCACCACGACGGCCGCTGGCACCGGCTGGTGCTGCGCCGGGGCGGTGGGCGGCTCGCGCTGTTCCTCGACGGGGTGCGGACCGAGGCGGCGGACGTGCCGGGCTCGGTCAGCCGCGACTCGGCGTTCGGTGTGCACGTGGGCGCCCGGATGGACGGGCGGGCGCACTTCACCGGGGCGCTGGACGACGTACGGGTGTGGGGGCGGGCGCTGACCGACGGCGAGGTGGCGGCCGCCGAGCCGCCGTCCGGGGACAGTGTGCTGACGCTGCCGCTGGACCGGGTGGACGCCGGGGGCTGATTGCTCAGCGGGAGCCGGCGCCGGTCGGTATCGGCTCGGCCGGGGCGGTGCCGCCCGGGGGCAGCGGGTCGTGCGCGCGGCGTTTGGCGATGACCGCGCAGACCATGAGCTGCATCTGGTGGAAGAGCATCAGCGGCAGCACGGCCAGCGAGGCGTGCGCGCCGAACAGCACGCTGGCCATGGGCAGTCCGGCGGCCAGGGACTTCTTCGAGCCGGCGAACTGGATGGCGATCCGGTCCGCCCGGCCGAACCGCAGCGCCTTGGCTCCGTACCAGGTCAGCAGCAGCATCACGGCGAGCAGCACGGCCTCCACGGCCAGCAGCCCGGCCAGCCGCACCGGGCTGACCTGGTGCCACACGCCCCGCACCATGCCCTCGCTGAACGCCGTGTAGACGACCAGCAGGATCGACCCCCGGTCGACCAGCCCGAGCACCTTCTTGTGCCGGGCGACGAAACCGCCGATCCAGCGCCGCAGCAGCTGCCCGGCGACGAACGGCACCAGCAGCTGGAGCACGATCTTCACCAGCGAGTCGGCGGAGAACCCGCCGCCGGTGCCGCCCAGCAGGCCCGCCGCCAGCAGCGGTGTCACGACGATGCCGACCAGCGAAGAGAAGGAGCCCGCGCAGATCGCGGCGGGCACGTTGCCGCGGGCGATGGAGGTGAAGGCGATCGACGACTGGATGGTGGACGGGACCAGGGTGCAGAACAGCAGGCCCTGGTAGAGCGGGTCGGTCAGGAGGACCGGGACGAGTCCGCGCGCGGCCAGCCCGAGCAGCGGGAAGACGACGAAGGTGCAGGCCAGCACGGTGACGTGGAGCCGCCAGTGCTTGACCCCGTCCATCGCCTCCCGGGTGGAGAGCCGGGCGCCGTAGAGGAAGAAGAGAAACGCGATCGCGGCCGTGGCGGCGCCGTTCGCCACGTCGGCCGAGGTGCCGCGGGCCGGCAGCAGCGCCGCGAGGCCCACCGTCGCGAGCAACAGCAGGATGTACGGGTCGATCGGCATCCAGCGCGGCGGGCGTAGGCGTTTCACGGTGCTCCACTTGCTCGTGTCGCTGCTTCTTCGGTCATCGGGCACGGGGACACGGGTCCCCGCTCCATCCTGCTCCCTCACCCGGCGATCGGGAATCCGGTACACCGCACTGACTGCCATCGCGTTCCGCGATAAGCTGGGGGCCATGTACGACCCGTCCCAGCTGCGCACCTTCCTCTCGGTGGCGCAGACGCTGAGCTTCACCCAGGCCGCGCGGCGGCTCGGGCTGCGCCAGTCGACGGTGAGCCAGCACGTGCGGCGGCTGGAGGACGCGACCGGGCGGCCGCTGTTCACCCGGGACACGCACTCGGTGGAGCTGACCGAGGACGGCGAGGCGATGCTCGGCTTCGCCCGCCGCATCCTGGAGGTGCACGAGCAGGCGACGGCGTTCTTCACCGGCACCCGGCTGCGCGGCCGGCTGCGGTTCGGCGCGTCGGAGGACTTCGTGCTGACCCGGCTGCCGGAGATCCTGGAGAGCTTCCGGCACGACCACCCCGAGGTCGACCTGGAGCTGACCGTCGAGCTGTCCGGCACGCTGCACGAGCGGCTGGCCGCCGGGAAGCTGGACCTGGTGCTGGCCAAGCGGCGGCCGCAGGACCGGCGGGGCGAGCTGGTCTGGCACGACCGGCTGGTGTGGATCGGCGCCGAGCGGCTGCGCCTGGACCCCGGCCGCCCGGTGCCGCTGATCGTCTATCCGCCGCCCGGCATCACCCGCGCCCTGGCCCTGGAAGCGCTCCAGCGCCAGGGCCGCGAATGGCGGGTGGCCTGCACCAGCGGCAGCCTCAACGGTCTGATCGCGGCGGCCCGCGCGGGCCTCGGCGTGATGGCGCACTCCCGGGGCCTGGTCCCGCCCGGCCTGGTACGGGTCCCGGACCGGGCCGGCCTGCCGGAACTGGGCCGGGTCGACTTCGTCCTGATCACCGGCGAGCGCCGCACCCTCGCCCAGGACGCGGCGGACGCCCTGGCGGCGGCGATCCTGGCCGGCGGCGACCGGCTGCACACGGCGGTCAGGACAGCGGCCGCGGATAGATGAGCTGCTTGATCCGGCGCAGGAACGGGGACGCCTCCACGTGCCGGACGCCCCTCAGATGGCCGAGCGGGCCGCTCAGGTAGGCGTAGAGGTCGGCGGTGCTGCGGGCCACGGCGGTGGCGACCAGGTTGGAGGGGCCGGCGGTGGCCGCCGCGTGGGCGATCTCGGGGTGCCCGGCGAGGGTCTCGCCGACCCGGTGCAGGGCGGCCGGGCCGGCGGTGATCCACAGGACGGCGACGACCGGGAAGCCGAGCAGCGCGGAGTCGTACTCGACGTCGACGTAGAGCGCGCCGGAGCCGAACAGCGCGGCCAGTCGGCGTTTGACGGCCGACTCGGAGCGGCCGGTGGCGCGCTGGAGCTCCGGGTAGCCGGCCCGGCCGTCCCGTTCGAGGACGGCGATCAGCGGCTCGTCCTCGGGGGTGATCCGGGCCGGGCCGGCGGCCGGGTCGACGGCCGGCGCCGCCAGCGCCGCCGTCTCCTCGGCGGTCAGCACGTCGAACTTGCGCAGCCAGCCGGTGGGGCCGCCGTGGAAGCGGTGCAGCATCTGGTGGGCCCGGATCTCCAGGACGCGCGGGGTGCGCGGCAGCTTGCCCAGCAGCAGGTCGTCGCGGTCGCCGAGGCTGCGCGGGCGGGTGCCGCAGATGACCTCGGTGCCGCCCGAGGCGAGCCCGATCCAGTTGGTGTCGGGCCGTTTGGCGAGCGCCTCGGCGATGGCGGCGGCCGCGTCGGGGACGCAGCGCAGCCGCAGCGTCCACTGGTCGTGGCCGAGCACCTGCGCGTCCCGGACCGCGACCACCCGCAGCCCGCCCTCGGCGCACAGCCGCCGGTAGCGGCGGGCGACGGTCTGGTCGGAGACGCCGAGCACCGCGCCGAGCCGGCTGAAGGAGGCCCGGCCGTGCACCTCCAGCGCGTTCAGCAGCCGCAGGTCGAGCTGGTCGAAGGTGTCGGATTCCATCTCCACGGCGGCCACTTTCCTCGGGTTTCGTCGCTCGTCGGCCGATGGCTGGTGCCATCGGCCGGGCACGGCTCATCGTACGGAGGACCGCAAGGGTTTCGACGAACGGGAAGAGGACGAGATGCGCGCATGGGGACCGCTGACGGCGGTCTGCCTGGGCACGTTCATGCTGCTGCTGGACGTGACGATCGCGGTGGTGGCGCTGCCGGACATGGCGCACGGGCTGGACGCCTCGCTGAGCGATCTGCAATGGGTGATGGACGGGTACGCGCTGGCGCTGGCGGCGCTGCTGCTCGGCGCGGGCGCCGCGGCCGACGTGCTGGGGCGGCGGCGCGTCCATGTCGCCGGGGTGGTGCTGTTCGCGGCGGCGTCGCTGCTGTGCGGGGTGGCGACCGGGCCGGCGATGCTGGTCGCGGCGCGGGCGGTGCAGGGAGTGGGCGCGGCGGCGATGTTCGCCACCACGCTGCCGCTGCTGGGCTCGGTCTACCAGGGCCGGCAGCGGTCCGTGGCGCTCGGCGTGTGGGGCGCGGTGAGCGGCGCGGCGGCGGCCGTCGGGCCGGTACTGGGCGGCCTGCTCACCGCCGGACCCGGCTGGCGGTGGATCTTCTACGTCAACCTGCCGGTGAGCGTGGCCGCGGTGTGGCTGACGCTGCGGGTGGTGCGGGAGTCGCGCGGGGCCCGCGGGCGCCGGGTGGACCTGCCGGGCACGGTGGCCTTCGCGGCGTTCGCCGGGGCGGTGACGTACGGGGCGGTACGGGCCGGGTCGCACGGGTGGACCGAGAGCGGCACGCTGGCCGCCTTCGGCTGCGCGGTGCTGTTCCTGGCCGCCTTCGTCATGGTGGAGCGGCGGTCCGCCGATCCGCTGCTGGACGTACGGCTGTTCGCGCGGCCCGCGTTCTCGGCGGTGATGCTGGGGGCGCTCGCCTTCAACGCGGCGGCGTTCGGGGTGATGGCGTACACCTCGATCTGGCTCCAGACGCTGCTGGGGATGAGCCCGGTGCGCGGCGGTCTGGTGTTCCTGTGGCTGTCGCTGGCCTCGTTCACGGTGGCCGCGGCGGGCGGCCGGCTGCTGCACGGGGTGCCGGCCCGGTTCACCATCGGCGGCGGGCTGCTGCTGATCGCGGCGGGACAGTACTGCACGGCGTTCCTGGACGCCGGGTCGACGGCGTCCGCGCTGATACCGGGGCTGCTGCTGGTCGGGGCCGGCACCGGGCTGGTGTCGCCGGGCATCGCGGGCGCGGCGCTGGCGGCGGTGCCGGCCGAGCGGGCCGGGATGGCGGGCGGCGCGGTGAACACCTTCCGGCAGCTCGGGTACGCGCTCGGCATCGCGGTCTTCGGCACGGTGCTGGCCGCGCGGATGACGGACACCCTGCCGCACGACGCGGCGCACGCGCTGGCGGGCGGCGGCGCGGGCGCCCTGCGCGGCGCGTTCCCCGAGCGGGCGCTGCACGCCGCGTTCGCCTCCGGCCTGAACGCGGCGGCGGTGGTGGCGGGATCGGTGGCGGCGGTGGCGGGAGTCCTGGTGCTGGCGCTGGCCGGTTCCCGTCCGGGGGCGACGCGGTCTCCTGAGCGGGAACGGGTGCCTGCCGGGCGGTGAGGTTCGGGGGTGGTTCGGTGCGTATTCCTACTGCGGGTGCGTCGTGGTCGCGGGCGGCGGTGCCCCCGCCCCGCGAGGGGGGCGGGGGCCGGGGCCCACCCCCCCCCCCCCCCCCCGGCGGGGCCCCCCCCCCCCCCCCCCCACCC
>NZ_JBFAAP010000051.1:0-51985 GCF_040639815.1 Streptomyces sp. NPDC023723 | reverse complement strand
AGCCGGCCGCCCGCCGCGGCGCACGCGGCACCTGCTGCGGCGTCCCGCACGGGGGCGCTGGCGCCCCGCAGATGCAGCAGCCAGGCGGCGATCACGCGGGCGGCGGCCTGTGGCACCCGCCCCCGGGCCCGTTCGGCGCGCACCGTCGGCAGCACGCGCACCGGCAGCTTCTGCGAACCGTCGGCGGCGATCTGGGCCAGCGTGTGCCGTATCCGGGGATTGGCGAAGCGCGCCAACAGCGCGTCCTGGTAAGCGGCGACCTCGTGGACGGGCAGCCGCAGATGCCGGGACGTTTCCGCCCACCACTGGGTCAGCCAGTCTCGGCAGCGGGCGTCACCGACCGCTTCGGCGACCGTGGTGTGTCCGAGCGCGGAGCCGGCGTAGGCCAGCAGGCTGTGCCCGCCGTTGAGCAGCCACAGCTTGCGCTCCTCGTGGAGGGTCACGTCCGCCACGATCCGCGCGCCCGCCTCGTCCCAGGCGGGCCGCCCGGCGGGGAACTCCCCGGCCAGGACCCACTCCGAGAACGGCTCGGTGACCACCGGGGCGGCATCCGCACAGCCCCCGGCGGCCCGGACGCCGGCGAGGTCCTCCTCGGTGGTGGCGGGCGTGATCCGGTCGACCATCGTGGTCACGTACGCCGCGTGCTCCGCCGCGGTGACGAGTTCGGGCCGCCCGGTGGCCGCGGCCAGCTCCCGCACCACACGACCGAGCACCGCACCGTTGCCGGGCAGGTTGTCGCAGGGCACGACGGCGAGCGGTCCGTGACCGGACGCGCGGCGCACGGCCAGCCCGGCCAGCAGCCGGGCCGCCGCGGTGCCGACCGGCGCCCGCGGATCGTCGCGCAGCGCCACGATGTCGGCGGCGACGTCCGGCCGGGTGTGATCCAGCCCGGGACCCTGGCCGTCCGCGCGGGTGTAGCCGGCCTCGGTGACGGTCAGGGTGACGACCGAGAGTGCCTGCTGCTCCCAGTACCGCAGCCAGGCGGCGTGGTCGCCGCCCGGATGCGCGGCGGTGAGCGAGCCGACCACCTGGTGCTGGTCTCCCGCGGCGTCCCGGGTCACCAGCGTGTACAGGCCGTCCTGGGCGGCCAGCGCACGGGCGAGTTCCGGTCGGCGGCCGGAGAACGCGGCGATGCCCCACCGTCCGGCGTCCGGCGCACGGTGGGTGTACCAGGCCTGGTGCGCGCGGAAGAAGCCGCCGAGCCCCAGGTGGAGGATGCGCACCGGGGCGGCCGGGCGGAGGTCGGGGCACCGGGCGCGGGACAGGGCCGGGACGCCGGGCTCGGTGATCACAGCTTGAACGCCTTCCGGGGGTTGACCGTCACCAGGTCGGCGGCGGTTTCGAAAGCCTCGTCCTCGGCCAGCCGGTGCTCGGCGACGAGTTCGGCCAGGACACCGCAGTCCAGCCGGCGGGACATGTCGTGGCGCGCCGGTATGGAACAGAAGGCCCGGGTGTCGTCGACGAAACCGGAGGTGCGGGTGAAGCCGGCGGTCTCGGTCACGGCGCGGCGGAAGCGGCGGATGGCGTCCGGCGCGTCGAGGAACCACCACGGCGCGCCCGCGTAGACGGACGGGTAGAAGCCCGCCAGCGGAGCGATCTCCCTGGAGAAGACGGTCTCGTCGAGAGTGAAGAGCACCAGCCTGAAGCCGGGATGGGTGCCGTAGCGTTCCAGCAGCGGCCGCAGCGCCTCGGTGAACTCCACCCGCACCGGGATGTCATGGCCGGTGTCGGGGCCGTAGCGGTCGAACGTGGGACGGTGGTGGTCGCGCCGCACGCCCGGGTGCAGCGTCATCGCCAGGCCGTCCTCGCAGGACATCCGGGCCATCTCCAGCAGCATGTGCCGGCGGAACGCGGTGGTCTGTGCCGGGTCCGCCTCGCCGAGCAGGGCCGCGCGGAAGATGCGGGCGGCCTCGGCCGGCGGCAGCGGGTCGGTGCGGACGTCCAGGTGGCTGTGGTCGGCCGAGGTGGCGCCGTGCTCGACGAAGTGGCGCCGTCGGACCTCAAGGGCGCGCAGGTATCCCTGGTAGTCACCGGTGTCGGTGTCCGCCGCCTCGCCCAGCCGCGCCACCGACGCGGCCCAGTCGGCACGGCCGGCCTCCAGGTAGCGGTCGGGACGGAAGGTGGGGACGACACGGCCGTGCCAGTCGGGGTCCGCGGCCAGCGCCCGGTGCGCGGCCAGGTCCGCGCAGGGATCGTCGGTGGTGGCCAGGACCTCGATGCCGAAACGGCGGAACAGCGCACGGGGCCGGAAGCCGTCCTCGGCGAGCCGGCCGGCGATCCGGTCGTAGATCCGGTCGGCGTTGCGCGGCCCCGGACGTTCGGTGACGCCGAAAATCTCGGACAGCTCCGCTTCGAGCCAGTAGCGCACCGGGGTGCCGCGGAAGACGGCCCAGTGCTCGCACAGCCGGCGCCACACCGCCCGCGCCTCGTCCTCGCTCAGCGGCCCCCGGCCCACGCCCAGCTCCGCCAGCGGCACACCGGCCGCGTGCAGCAGCCGGGTCACGTAGTGGTCCGGGGTGATCAGCAGGCTCGCCGGATCGGCGAACGGGGCGTCGTCCAGCAGCAGCCGCGCGTCGACATGGCCGTGTGGGGAGAGGATCGGCAGCTCACGCACGCTCTCGTAGAGCCGGCGGGCCAGCGCGCGCACCCCCGGATCGAACGGCAGCAGACGGTCGGGGGACAGCAGCGCGGAAGCGGCGGGAACGGGCATGCGGTGAAGTGTGAGACGGCCTCGCGGCGGACAGCAACCGGTTGCCGTGAATTGTCCCGGGTGCTTGCGGTCCGGCCGCCGCCGTGGTCGCCTTGCCGCCATGACGACACACCCCAGGCGACTGTCCGACGCGGCAGCCGCCCTGCCCGCGGCCGGCATCGGGGGCCCGGACGAGGTGCTGGCACCGGAGCGGCTGACCCGGTTCATCAAAGAGCGGCTCGCCGCGGAAGACCTGGACGGACGCAGCCTGTGCCTGGTGGTGCCCGACGCCACCCGCAGCTGCCCGCTGCCGCTGCTGCTGTCCTGCATCCACAGTGCCGTCCACACGCGGGTGAGCCGGTTCACCGTCCTGATCGCCCTGGGCACGCACGCGCCCATGGAAGAGAGCGAACTGGCGGCCCACCTCGGTTACCCGCCCGGCGGCCTGGACGAGGTCTATCCCGGCATGACGGTGCTCAACCACCAGTGGTGGGAGCCCGACACCTTCGTGTCGCTGGGCACGGTCCCCGCCGCGCGGGTCGCCGAACTCTCCGGCGGCCTGCTGCGCCGGGACGTCGACGTGCGGCTGAACCGGGCCGTGGCCGAACACGACGTGTCCCTGGTCGTCGGGCCGGTGTTCCCGCACGAGGTGGTGGGCTTCTCCGGAGGCAACAAGTACTTCTTTCCCGGCGTGGCCGGCGCCGAGATCATCGACGTGTCGCACTGGCTCGGCGCGCTCATCACCAGCGCCGACATCATCGGCACCCGCGGCATCACCCCCGTGCGCGCGCTCATCGACGAGGCCGCGGCACTGATCCCCGCCCGGCGGCGGGCGCTGTGCGTCGTCGTTCCCTCCGGCACCGGCACCGGCACCGGCACGGGCACCCTGCACGCCGCCGCGTACGGCACCCCCGAGAGCGCCTGGGCGGCGGCGGCCGAGGTCTCCGCGCAGACCCACGTGCGCTACCTCGACGCCCCGGTGCGGCGGGTGCTGTCCCTGATGCCCGCCAAGTACGACGACATCTGGACCGCGGCCAAGGGCTTCTACAAACTCGAACCGGTCGTCTCCGACGGCGGCGAAGTGATCCTCTACGCCCCGCACGTGCGCCGCATCTCCGAGATGCACCCGGAGATCGAGCAGATCGGCTACCACTGCCGTGACTACTTCACCCGGCAGTGGGACCGCTTCAAGGACCTGCACTGGGGCGTGCTCGCCCACTCCACCCACCTGCGCGGAGCCGGCACCTACGACGAGGAGCACGGGGAACGCTGCCGGGTCACCGTCACCCTGGCCACCGGCATCCCCGAGGAGGTCGTCCGCGCCGCGAACCTCAACCACCTGGACCCGGCCGAGGTGGACATCGACGCGTACGCGGCAGATCCGGACACCCTGGTGGTGCCCGAGGCCGGCGAGGTGCTCTACCGGCTGCGCCCGCCGGACCAGGCCGGCCCGCGGCCCGGCGCGGACCGGGACCGCTGAGATGCGCACGGCGTGGCTCGACGTCTCCGCGGGCGTCGCCGGCGACATGCTGCTGGGCGCCCTGATCGACGCCGGCGCGTCCCTGGAGGCGGTGCGGCGCGCGGTGGACGCGGTCGTTCCCGGCGCCGTCCGGCTGACCCGGGAGCAGGTGACCCGCGCCGGGATGCGCGCCACCCGCCTGGTCGTCGCACCGCTTGCCGAGGACCAGCCGCACCGCACCTGGGCCACCGTACGCACGCTCCTGGCCCAGGCGTCCCCCGCTCTGGCGGGCCCGGCGCGGGAACGGGCCACGGCCGTGTTCGCCCGGCTGGCCGAGGCGGAGGCCCGCGTGCACGGCACCACCCCGGACGCCGTCCACTTCCACGAGGTCGGTGCCTGGGACTCCATCGCCGACGTGGTGGGCGTGTGCGCCGCACTGCACCAGCTCGGTGTCGACCGGGTGACGGCAAGTCCCCTGGCGGTGGGAGCCGGGACCGTGCGGACCGCGCACGGCGAGCTTCCCGTTCCGGCGCCCGCCGTGGCCGAACTCGCCGCCGGCTGGCGGGTCTTCGCCGGGGGCCGGGGCGAACTGGCCACACCCACCGGAGTGGCCCTGCTCACCGTGCTGGCGGCCGAGTGCTCGGATCTGCCGCCCATGTGCCTGGAGACCACCGGGGTCGGCGCCGGCAGCCGCGACACCCCGTGGCGCCCGAACGTGGTGCGCGTCCTTGTCGGCGCACCGGCCGGGACCGGCGCGGGAACCGCGGGCCGGGAGGCCGCCGTCCTGCTGGAGGCCAACGTGGACGACCTCGACCCCCGGCTGTGGCCCGGGGTTCTCTCGGCTCTGCTGGCGGCGGGAGCCTCGGACGCGTGGCTGGTGCCGATGCTGATGAAGAAGGGCCGCCCGGCGCACACCCTGTGCGTGCTCGCGCCACCCGTACGGGCGGACGCGCTGCGCGCGACGGTCTTCCACCATACGAGCACCCTCGGTGTGCGCGAACACCCGGTGCGCAAGACGGCCCTGGAACGCGGCTGGGCCGACGTGGACGTGCTGGGCGATGTGCTCGCCGTCAAGATCGGCCACGACCGGGGGACGATCGTGCAATCCACCCCGGAGTTCGAGGACGCGGCCCGGCTGGCCGCCGACCGGGAGTTGCCGGTCCGGACGGTGCTCGCCGCGGCCGCCGCGGCCGCCGCCGCCCGCGGCCTGGTGCCGGGCGCACCGCTGCCCGAGGACATTGGGCAGCGCGGCGACCGCGGCGCCGGCTGATCCGTCGTCTCGGCTGGCGACGGACGGCGGCGTACCATCCGCAGCCCGCAGCCCGCAGCCCGCAGCCCGCAGCCCGCAGCCCGCAGCCCGCAGCGGCCCGCGTTCGGACCATCGCGCGGGCACGGGGGCGTACTGCGCCGCCCGCGCTGCGCCTCACACGGGCGGGTCAGCTGCGATCTGCGCCGCCAGGTGCCCCGCCCCGTAGCCGTTGTCGATGTTGACCACGGCGACTCCGGGGGAGCAGGAGTTGAGCATCGACAGCAGTGGAGCGAGTCCGCCCAGCGCCGCGCCGTACCCGACGGAGGTGGGCACCGCCACCACCGGGGCGGCGACCAGACCGGCCACCACGCTGGGCAGCGCGCCGTCCATCCCGGCGGCCACCACCACGGCCCGGGCGGCCCGCAGCAGGTCGAGGTGGGCCAGGACACGGTGCAGGCCGGCCACGCCCACGTCGACCACGAGGTCGCACGCGCGGCCCAGGTGGCGGGCGGTCAGCTCCGCCTCGCGGGCCACCGGCAGGTCGGAGGTCCCCGCCGCCAGCACGACGACGCGTCCGCCGGTGGGCTCCGGCGGCCGGGGCGGCCAGGCGAGCAGCCGGGCCTCCGGCTCGTGCCGGGCGTCGGGCAGTTCGGCCAGGACAGCGGCCGCGTGGTCCGCGGCGGCGCGGGTGAACAAGGTGGCCGCGCCGCGGGCCCGCACCGCTGCCGCGATGGCCCCGACCTGCTGGGGGGTCTTGCCCTCGCAGTACACCGCTTCGGGGTAGCCGCGCCGCAGCGCCCGGTCGTGGTCCAGCCGCGCGAACGCCGCCAACTCCGCCGGCGGTGTCCAGTCGTCAGCCATGGGAGACCTCCACCAGCGGCAGGGTGAAGGCACCCGAGCGGATGCCGGCGAGATCCACGGTCACCGTGGCGAAACCCGCACCGTGCACGGCGGCGAGCAACTCCGCACGCACCGCCCCGGCGGCTCGGGCGATCTCATCGACGGGCAGTTCGATCCTGGCGGTCTCACCGTGATGACGCACGCGGCAGTCACTGAAGCCCAGGCTTCGCAGCGCCGCCTCGGCCTGCTCGATCTGGGCCAGTTTGCGCGGCGACACCTCCTCGAAGTGCGGAACGCGGGAAGCCAGGCAGGGCGCGGCGGGCTTGTCGGCGCACGGCAGCCGCAGGGCGCGGGCGATCCGGCGGACCGCAGCCTTGTCCAGTCCGGCGTCGGCGAGCGGGCGCAGCACCCGGTGCAGGACGGCGGCGCGGCTGCCCGGCCGGTCGGGCCGGCGGACGTCGTCGGCGTTCTCGCCGTAGGCCACGGCGGTCAGCCCGTGAGCCTCGGCGACCTCGTCGGAGATCCGGGTGAACAGCTCGTTCTTGCAGTGGAAGCAGCGGTCCGGACCGTTGGCCCGGTAGGCCGGCACCTCCTGCTCATGGGTGGCGACCTCCACTACGGCGGCGCCGATGACGGCGGCGACCCGGTGGGCCCCGGCGCGCTCGTCACCGGCCAGACTGGGCGAGACGCCCAGCACGGCGACGACCCGGCCGGCGCCCATCGCGCGCACCGCGAGTGCCAGCAGCACCGAGGAGTCCACTCCTCCGGAGAAGGCCACCCCCAGTCTGCCCGCGGCGGGCAGCAGCGCGCCGACGCGGTCGGCCGCCAGGGCGTCGGCTCCCGTCAACCGGGCGGTTTCCTCGACTGTCATGGGTGTGTCTTCTCTCTCTGCGGGGCCTGTGTGAAAGCGCAGGGGGCCAAGGATCCGGCATGCGCCACCGCCGCGGCGGTGACGCCCCGTCCCAGACGCCACCGCCGTCGCACCGCCGGCGGCGTCAGGCCGGCCCGGCGTCCTTCGGGTGCCGCGCGTCCTGCTGCCGGCCGGCGCGGCGCTCGGCGAGTTCCGCCACGATGTCCTGGAAACGGGAGTCGGTCAGCGGATAGAACCGCATCGCCGCGGCGGCCAGCAGCGCGCACAGCGCCGGCAGCAGACCGGCCGCCACCCGGATCGAGGTCACTGCTCCGTCGCTCTGCGCCGAGGCGGACCCGGCGTATCCGCCGAAGGCGAGGATGTACCCCAGCGCGGCACCGCCCAGAGCCTGGCCTATCTTGCGGGTGAAGGAGAAGGCGGCGTACGTCGCGCCCTCCGTGCGGATACCGGTGCGCCACTGCCCGTACTCCACGGTGTCGGCCTCGAAGCCCAGCGTGAGGGTGTTCAGGGTGTTCATGCCCAGGCTCATCACCACCCAGGCGAGCACCGGCAGGGCGACCGGGTCGGTCGGTGCCAGCAGCACCCCGGCCCCGCCGCAGACGGTCAACGCCGCACCCCAGTTGAACAGGGCTTTCTTGCCGAACCGGCGGACCAGGCCGGGTGCCAGGGGGACGATGACGAGCAGCGTCGCCGCACTGGCCAGGTTCAGCACCATGTAGAGGCCGGGGTCACCGAGCACGTCCCGCGCGTAGTACGCCCCGATGCCCAGCGAGGCCGCGTAGCCGGTGAGGAAGACCAGGGTGCTGGCGGAGAGCAGCAGCAGCGGCCGGTTGACCCGGAGCACGGCGATGGTCTGCCGCAGGGTGACCCGCGCCGGACCGCCCTGGACATGCTCGCGGGCGGTGAAGAAGGTCAGCAGGTAGAACACGACGCCGATGGGGACGAAGGTCCAGGTCAGTGTGGTGAACGTGGCCTGCAGGTCGCCCTTGCCCAGCTGCGGGGCGACGAAGGCGCCCAGGGCGATGATGACCGACACGGCGCCCACCCCGCGGGCCGCGGACAGCCGGGTGCGCTGGTCGGGGAGCTGGGTCATCGCCGTGGCCAGCGCACCGTACGGGATGTTCACCAGGCTGTAGGCCAGCCCGATCAGCGCGTAGGAGACGTAGGCGTACAGCAGTTGCAGGCCGGAGGAGACATCGGGGACCTGGAACAGCGCCACGTTGAGCAGCAGCAGGGGAACGCAGCCGAACAGGATGAACGGGCGGAACTTGCCCCAGCGGGTGCGCACCCGGTCCACCAGGCGCCCGGCGAGCAGGTCCGCGAACGCGTCCCAGACCCGGACCACCAGGAACATGGTGCCCACCGCCGCGGCACTCAGCCCGACCACGTCGGTGTAGTACAGCAACAGGAACATCGTGGAGAACTGGAATGCGACGTTGTTGCCCGCGTCACCCGCCCCGTACCCGAAGACCTGCAGCCGGCTGAGCCGGCCGGCCGGTCGGCCGGCCTGTTCGCCGGTCGTGGGCCCCGTGCGGACCTGCATCTCAGACATCGTTCCTCCAGCGGCGGCGGACGGAGAACGCGGCGCTCTTGGGACGCCGGTCACGGGTGAACAGCCCCTTCTTGTTGCCGTCGACCCGGCTGGTGCCGGGCCGGGTGGCGAAGTCGGCGAAGTTCCAGATGTGCTCGCCGACCACGGCGTCGACCCGGTCGAACACCCGGTGGTACATGGCGAGGAACCGTTCCTGGTACTCCTCGGACCACGGCACGTCGACCACGGTGTGCAGGCCGGACAGCGTGTCGACGCCGTACTCGGTGACGATCACCGGCTTGTCGTGCAGGCGCGCCCAGTCCCTCAGCTCCGACTCCAGAGCGGCCTCGGCGGCCTCGAGGTCGTCTGCGTGGAGGTACCAGCCGTAATACCGGTTGATCATGACGACGTCGGCCAGCTCGGTGACGAGACAGACCGGCGCGGGGTCGTGCATGACGTTGACGAATCCCACCGGGCGGGTCGGATCGAGCCGGCGCGCCTCGGCGAACAGCGGGGCGAAGTAGTCCCGGGCCGCGGGTACGGCCGACTCCGGCTCGTTGGCGATGCTCCACAGCACCACGCTCGGGTGGTTGCGGTCCCGCATGATCAGCTCGCGGACGGCCTGCAGATGGGTGCGCTGCGTGGCCGCCCCGACGGTGTCCTCGGTGTAGGTGCTCGCCTGCGGGCCCCCGCCCGCGATGGCCGCCAGCTTCAGGTTCATGCCGACCGCGGCCGTCTCGTCGATCACGACGATGCCGTGCCGGTCGGCGTAGTCCAGGACCTCCTCTGCGTACGGGTAGTGGGCGGTACGGAAGGAGTTGGCGCCGATCCACTCCATCAGCTCGAAGTCGTGCACCATGAGCGCGTCGTCGTGGCCCTTGCCGCGCACCGGTGCGTCCTCGTGCTTGCCGAAGCCCTTGAAACGGAACGGCTCACCGTTGATGAGGAACCGGGTGCCGCGCACCTCGACGGTCCGGATGCCGACCGGCAGGAGGTAGCTGTCGGCCACGCCGCCCTCGTCGTCCAGCAGCAGGGTCTCCAGTTCGTAGAGGTAGCCGTCGCCCGGCGCCCAGGGGTGGACGTCGGGCACCCGCAGCAGCCCCTCGGCGCCTTCCTCGGCGGCGACCTCGACACCCTCGGCGTCGCGGAGCACGGCCCGCACCCGCAGGGGCGCCTCGGCCTCGCCCTCGCACCGCACGGCGTAGCGCACCGTGCCCGCGCGGCCCTCCAGCCCGGTCTCGACCGCGATGTCGTCGACCCGCCGGCGCGGTGTGCTGCACAGCCAGACCGAACGGTGCAGTCCGGAGTAGTTGAAGAAGTCGTGGAAGTAGTGCTGGCGGCGCCCCCGCGGTGTCTGCTCGACCCGGCCCGGCGGCACGGACTCCCAGGTGAGCTCGTTGTTGACGACCACGGTCACCCGGGCCTCGGCGCCCGGTACCACCTGCGCGGTGATGTCGGCCTCGAACGGCGTGTAACCGCCCTCGTGCTCGGCGACCCGCACGTCGTCCACCCACACCACGGCGCGGTGTGTGGCGGCGTCGAAACGCAGCACGATCCGCTGCCCCGCCCAGCCGGCCGGAATCCGCACCGTGGTCTGGTACCAGGCGTCACCGACGTGGTCGCGCACGGCGCGATCCGGCACGATGTCGTTGTAGCTCGCGGGCACCGGCATCTCACGGGCCCCGGACAGCCTGGAACGCCACCAGCCCGCGTCGTGCCCGACGCCTTCCGGATCCAGCCGGAAGTCCCACAAGCCGTTGAGAGACCTGCGCTCTCGGGTGGAGGTGTCCCGGGGACGAAGCATGCGGGCTCCTTGGGTACGCGGCGACGATGCCGACGTTTCGAGGTGGATTCCAGGACATTAAGCTGATGCGAAAATTACTTGGCAAGCGGTTGCCATCTGTTGTCACCAGGCCGGACGAACAGGATGGGTGGGAAAGTGCCACACGAACCCGACCGGCATGACGGGGACGCGGACGCCGACCGCGGCCGGACCCGCCCGCCGACCATCTATGACGTGGCCCGGGCCGCGGGCGTCGCGGCCTCCACCGTCTCCCGGGCCTTCTCCCGGCCGGGCCGGGTCAACGCCGAGACCGCGGACCGCATCCGTGCCATCGCGGCCGAGATGGGATACCGCACCAACTACCTGGCCAGGGCCCTGCCCACCGGCCGGACCTCGATGCTGGCGCTGGTGACCTCCGACGTGACCAATCCCTTCCACGCCGAGATCATCCGGGGCGCCGAAACCGCGGCGGCCGAGGCCGACTACAGCCTCCTGCTCATCAACGCCCAGGAGGACGACCGGATCGAGCGCAGGAACGTCGAACGCGTGGTGCCCAGCGTCGAAGGCATCGTGCTGGCCAGCTCCCGGATGTCGGACTCGGCGATCCGGGTGATCGCCAAACAGCGGCCCACGGTCGTGCTGAACCGGGATATCACCGACGTGTCGAGCATCGTCACCGACAACCCGCACGGCGCCCGGCTGGCAGTGGAGCACCTGGCGGAGCTCGGCCACCGGACCATCACCTACGTCGCGGGCCCGGAGTCCTCCTGGGTGGACGGCATGCGGTGGCGTGGTCTGCGCGAAGCGGCCGGCCCGGGCATCCGGATGCACCGCGTAGGACCTGTCCCGCCGACGATCGCCGGCGGCGGCACGGCGGTGACGGATGTCGTGCGCAGCGCGGCCACCGCGGTCGTGGCCTACAACGACCAGGTCGCGATCGGCCTGATGCGGGCACTGCGGGCATCAGGCGTGCGCATACCGGAAGCCCTCAGCGTCGTCGGCTTCGACGACATCTTCGTCGCAGACCTGGTGCAGCCCGGACTGACCACCGTGGCAGCGCCGCTGCGCGCCGAAGGAAGCATCGCGGTGCGCACCATCCTGTCCCTGGTCAACGGCTCACCGGGCCGCACCGACCGGCCAAGGACGCTGCCCGTCAAACTGGTCGTCCGGGCCTCCACCGCACCGTGCCGGACGGCCAGGCGCAGGCGGTGACGTCGAGACCGCCGCGAAGGACGTGTTCCACCACTACCGGTAGTTCGTTAAATCCGGCGGTGGCGTGGGTTGACGGCGAGGCGGGTTGGTCGTAGGCACCGGTGGTAAGAGTCAACTGCCTTGTTGGGGGCTGAGGATGACTGCTCACCGTCCGTGTCCGCCCGCGCCGGGCCGTTGGAGGAGTACGCGGCCCGGCGCGACGACCTCTTCTTCAGCCTGGCATAGCGGCGGGGGTTTCGTGAGTACCTGACCGGGCTGCTGGCGCCGCGGGAGCGGAACAAGACGATCACCTGCCTGGCAGGAGCTGAGCCCGTGGCCGGCGCGGGCACGTCGGGGGTGCAGCGGCTGCAGTTCTTCCTGTCCGAGTCTCCCTGGGAGGCCGAGCTGGTCGACGACCGGCGGCTTGAACTGCTGCGTGAGCAGTCGGCGACGGCTCCGCACGACGGCGGGGTCATCGTGATCGACGACTCCGGGGACCGCGAGGACGGCACGGCCACCGCCAACGTGGGTCGGCAGTGGCTGGGCCGGTTGGGCAAGACGGACAACGGCATCGTCACGGTGACCACGGTGTGGACCGACGGCCGCGTGTACTACCCGCTGCACGCGACTCCCTACACCCCCGCCCACCACTTCGCCCGCGGCCGTTCCGACCCGGCCTTCCGCACGAAACCTCAACGGTCCGCTGCCCTCGCGGCCCGAGGCAAGGAGGCAGGCTTCGGCTGCCGGGCGGTCATCGCCGACGCGCCTACTCCGTCAGTGACACCTGGTATCTCGCACTGCGCGAGGCAGGCCTGGCCTACGTGGTCGCGCTCAAACCGCACCGCGGTACCTGGGCCCCGGCCGACCAGCCACACACTCCCATCGAAGCCGCCCATGCTCTGACCTGGCACGATGCCAAGCGTCCCGGCGACTGGACATCCGTGGAACGTCACTTCCGCGACGGGCACACCGAAACCTGGTGGGCCGCCGATGCCCGCCTTGAGCTGCCCCGAGTTTCGTAGAGTCCGGTGATCTTGTTTCAGGCGGACTGCGGGGCGGCTTCCTGTTGTCGCCACCAGTCGCGTTCGTACTCGGCGGGTGGTACGTAGCCGAGGGCGGAGTGGAGCCGTTCCTCGTTGTACCACGTAACCCACTGGAAGATCGCCCGCTCGACCTGGTCGACGTCCCGCCAAGGGCCTTGCATCTCGATCAGCTCGGCCTTGAAGGTGCCGTTCAGAGCCTCGGCCATCGCGTTGTCATAGCTGTCCGCGACCGAGCCGACCGAGGCCGAAGCCCCGATCTCGGACAGCCTCTCGGTATACCGAATGGATACGTATTGCGACTCGCGGTCGCCGTGATGAATGAGGCCGGAGTACTTCTTGATCCTCCGTCTCCACAACGCCATCTCCAGGGCGTCCAACGGGAGTTCGGTCCGCATGTGGTCCGCGACCTGCCAGCCGACGATCATCCGCGAGTACACGTCCAGGACGAACGCCACGTACGCCCAGCCGGACCAGGTGCGGACATACGTCATGTCCGCCACCCACAGCTGATCTGGCCGCGAGGCGGTGAAGTCACGGTCGACCAGGTCCGGCGGGCGGGGCGCCGACGGCTCCGGCACGGTAGTCCGCCGCCGCTGCCCGCGGATCACGCCCTCCAGGCCCAGCTCGCCCATCAGCCGCTCGACGGTGCAGCGGGCCACGACGACGCCCTTGCGCCGCAGCGCGCGGGTGATCCGCCGGGCCCCATACGTGCCGCCCGACTCGGCGTGAACCTGCTCGATCAGTGGCATGAGCTGCTCGTCACGGAGCCGGCGCGCCGACTTCGGCCGCTTCTTGCGGGCGTAGTAGGCGGACTCGGACCAGCCGAGCACCCGGCATACGGGCCCGACCCCGAAGCCGTCTTCCTTCAGGCTGTCGATCACCTGGTCGGCCTCGTCCGGGGACGGTCGAGCTCCTGGGCAAAAAGCGCACTCGCCGCTTTGAGGATCTCGTTCGCGCGCCTCAACTCCGCTACCTCTTTGCGGAGTTGCTTCAACTCCTCATGCTCCGCGGTGGTCAGCCGGTCGCCGCGTTCGCCGGCGTCCGCCTCGGCCTGGCGGACCCAGCCCCGCAGGGCCTCCTTATGGATGCCCAGGTCCTTGGCGACATGGGCGATCGGACGGCCGGTGGTGCGGACCTCGCGGACAGCCCGTTCACGGAGCTCGTCCGGGTACTTACGTGGTGCTGGCACTGCTCGTGGTTCTCCTTCGGACCAGGATCATAAGCCTGGCTTCAGGGACTCCACGAAACCGGGGTCAGCTCACCTGGGCGGCTACGGCCCCGACTCACCCTGCCGACTGGTCGTGGCCACCACCGACCCGGCCCAGCTGCCGGAGAAGGCCACCTGGTATCTGGCCACCGACCTGCCCCACCCCGACGCACCTCACGCCACCACCGGCCCGCACCCGCCGACCGACCTCACCGAGATCGTCCGCCTCTACGGCCTGTGGGCCCTGGATCGAACAGAGCTACAAACAGATCAAGGACGAAGTCGGCCGGGCCGACTTCCAAGTCCGCTCCGAGCGCGCCATCCGCCGCCACCAGACCCTGGTCGACTGCGCCTTCTCCTTCTGCTGGGACCAATGGTTCGCCCCACCCGGACCACTGGATGCCACCGCGCCGGATCTCTGCCCCGGCGAGGGGCCAGAAAGGGGGACCCGCCCCGTCCCACCAGCCCCAACAGCCCTGCTGGCCCAGGGCCTTACGATCCATCCGTTCATGGCTCACCCCCGCCATCACCCTCAACCGATGGTGGCAAGCCTGGACCGACACGGACCCACCCTCCGAGCTCCGAGCCCTCATCGACGCGGTCACCACCCGGACCCGGCATTGACCCCTACCGCCGGATTGCACGAACTACCGGTAGGAACGGTTCAGTCCCGGCGGATATCACGAAGATCCAGCTGCTCCAAATCGTTGCTGCTCCGGATCCTGATCCTCCTCGCCCGTAGCGTGCGCAGCATCTCGGTGCGAAGGCAATGGACCCCCGCTGCTTCGGTAGCACTTACCTCGGAGACATGCGATGCGTAACCAGTCCAAGCCTGGCGTTGAGGCTTCCTTCATGAACGTCCAGACTGCCGCGATGTATATGGGCGTCTCGGTGAACACTCTTTATGTCTGGCGCCATCGCCGGCAAGGGCCGCCCAGCTTCCGAATGGGGCCCGGTGGACGGATCATGTACCGCCGGGTCCTGCTCGATGCGTGGCTCCTTGAGCAGGAGCAGGTGGACTCGCGATCAAACCCAGAACTCAACCCCTTGAACAAGGCGCCGCGGCGGCGCGAGCGGCGCGGGGCTGCTTGACCTGGCAGAACGGTTCCGAGTACCTCAGCAAGACTCGGAATTTCGTGCACGTGGAGATCGTCTGTTCTCTTGATCGCGCCGCAACTTGCGGTGGGAGAAGCCATAGTCAGGTCAGGGAGAAAGCGCGCATGCCGGGTTACATCGAGGACCGGTGGCTGAAGAAACGGCCGAACAAGGAGACAGGCAAGCGGGAACGCACAGCGCTGTGGGGCAAGTGCACGCGCTATCGCGTCAAGGGGATACCGGGCGTTCGTGATCGGTCCTTCGACACGGTCACGGACGCCAAGACGTGGCTGTCCGAGACACAGACCGACGCGCGCCGAGGGGACTTCGTCGACGCACGTGATGGCGCGATCACTCTTCGCGCTTATGTGGAGAAGCACTGGTGGCCGTCCCAGGTCCATCCCGCCCAGACGCTGGAAAGCATGAAGTACCGGATCTGGGGGCACGTGCTGCCGCAGCTCGGGGAACTTGCGCTCAGGGACATCGGGGTCGCGGAACTGCGCAAGTGGTCCGCCGATGTGCAGAGGTCGGTGGCTTCGAGTACGGCCTACGTCGCGTGGGTGTACCTCAAGGCGATCATGCAAGCTGCGGTCGAGGACAAGCGGTTGTTTCGCAACCCGTGCAAGGGCAACAGTTCGATCAAGCCGCCGAAGAAGCCGGAGCGCAAGGCTCGCGCCTGGGAGCAGATCCGTGTCGACGCTGTACGAGCGGCGCTGGCTGCCCGCTACCGGATCATGGTCGACCTTGGAGTCGGGTGCGGACTCCGGCAGGGGGAGGCGTTCGCATTCAGCCCGGACGACGTCCATGACGGCTTCGTTCATGTGGAGCGGCAGGTCCTTGTGTACAAATCGCAGCTGTACTTCGGTCCGCCCAAGGGCGGCAAGGAACGCGACGTGCCTCTGCCTCCGGCGCTCGCGAAGCGGATCCTTACGCATCAGGAGCAGTTCGAACCGATCGAAGTGACCCTGCCGTGGCTGGACCCCGAGGAACCCGACCTCGCACGGGAGGACCGGCGCAAGGTGACGGTCCGCCTGCTCGTCTACACCGGACAACGCGGAGCGATCAACCGCACCACCTGGAACACCCTGGCGTGGAAGCCCGCGCTCGCAGAAGTGGGCGTTATCCCGCCGCTGCCCGAAAGGCAGCCGAGGGACAAGCCATCACGCGTTTGGGAGCCCAGCCGCGAGCACGGCTTCCACGTCTTGCGCCACACGTACGCCTCGGTGATGCTCGAAGCCGGTGAGTCGATCGTCTCGCTCGCCAAGTGGCTGGGGCACTCCGACCCGGCGTTCACGCTCCGGACGTACACGCACTTCATGCCGCAGGCCGGCGCGCGGGGACTGTCCGCCATCGAGGCGTGGCTCACGGACTCGGCCGAAAGTCCCTGAGAAGTCCCAGAGGGTTGAAATAGCCGGTGGAAGCCCGTAAACATGCAGGTCAGAGCGTGATCGCGCTCTGTGTGGAGCTGAACCACTGGTACAGGCCGAGGCTGACCGGGTACAGGTCCTGGTTCGACAGCATCACCATGGGCAGGAAGAAGTTGTTCCAGATCGCGGTGAGCTGGAACAGGAAGACGGTGACCAGCCCCGGACCGAGCATCCGGAGCGCCACCCGGGCGTACGTGGTCAGCTCGCCGGCGCCGTCCACCCGGGCCGCCTCCAGCACCTCGTCGGGGACGTAGCCCCGGCTGAAGATCCGGCCGAGGTACACCCCGAACGGGTTGAACAGCACCGGGATGAACACCGCCCAGAAGGTGTTCACCAGCCCCGCCTCGGAGGCCATCAGGTACAGCGGCAGCGCGAGCACCGTCTGCGGCACCATGACCGCCGCCAGCACCAGCCCGAACAGCTTCTCCTTGTGCCGGAAGCGGTACTTGTCGAAGGCGTACCCGCAGGCCACGCTCACCAGCGCGCCGACGCCGGCGCCCAGCACCGCGTACAGCAGGCTGTTGAGGTACCAGCGGCCGTACAGCCCGCCGTCCATCGCGAACAGGTCCTGGACGTTGCGTACGAAGGAGAAGTCGCCGAACGACAGCAGGTCGCTGCTGAACAGCGCGTCCCGGTTCTTGGCGGACGCCAGCAGCAGCCACAGCACCGGCAGCAGGGTGTAGAGGACGGAGACGGCGACGACCACGTTGACCGTGAGCCGCCCCAGCAGACGGGTGCTCATCGGGCCTCCTCCCCGGCCGCGTCGGCGCGGCTCGTGAAGCGGGTGACGCCGTAGGACAGCGCGATGGTGCAGGCCAGCAGGACCACCGAGGCGGCCGCCGCCAGGCTGTAGTTGGTGCGGTTGAAGGCCGCGTCATAGATGTACATGCTCGGCGAGAACCGGGAGTTGATCATCGGGGAGGACTGGCTGAGCAGCATCGGCTCGGTGAACAGCTGGAGCGCCCAGATCAGGGTGAAGATGGCGACCATCACGATCGAGGCGCGCACCAGCGGGGTCTTGACCTGGAGCGCGGTGCGCACCGGCCCGGCGCCGTCCACCACGGACGCCTCGATCACCTCGCGCGGCACGGCCTGCAGGGCGGCGTAGAAGACCACCATGTTGTAGCCGAGGTTGCTCCACAGGGCGATGTTCACGATCGACGGGATCACCGTGTGCACGCCGAGGAAGTCGACGGTGAGGTCGGCGCGGGCGAACAGGTCGATGACCGGGCTGATGCCCGGCGTGTACAGGTACAGCCAGATCAGGGCCGCGATGATGCCGGGCACCGCGTGCGGCAGGAACAGGCCGAGCTGGGCGAAGGCGCGCAGCCGGGCCACCCCGGAGTCCAGCAGCAGGGCGAGGGCGAGCGCGCCGGCCACCATCAGCGGGAGGTAGATCAGGCAGTACAGCGCGACCGTGCCGAGCCCGCCGAGGAAGGTCGGGTCGGTCAGGACGGCCGCGTAGGAGCGCAGGCCGACGAAGACGGTGCGTTCCGGGCCGAAGCCGAGGCCGGGCTGGTCGTCGCTGAAGAAACTGAGGTAGACGGCGGTGCCGACCGGGATCAGGAAGACGGTCAGCAACAGGACGAAGAACGGCGTCATGAGCACGCCGCAGGCGGCCAGCCGGCGGCGCTCGGCCGCCTTGCGGGCGCGCGGCCCGGCGGCGGACGGGGCGACGGCGCGGGGCGGCCCGGCCGGCACCCGTTCGTGGGTGGTCGCGGTCATGGGGTGTCACCTGCCTTTCGGCGGCTCAGGTGCTGTGCTGGGTGGTGGACAGGCCGAGGGCCCTGAGATCCGGCATGGTGCCGTCCTGCGCGCCGCGCAGCGACTCGACGAGGCTGCCCTGCCCGCCGCTGACCCGGGCGAAGGAGTCCTGCATGACCTTCTGGGTGGCGGTCATCCGCGGACCCCACACCCACTGCCGGCCGATCTTCGCGGCCTCCCGCTCGAACAGGGCGTAGATGTCCTGCCCGCCGTAGTAGGACCGGTCGAACGCCTCCCGGCCGACCGGCACCAGGTCGGGCGCGGCCGGGTACTGGCTGCTGGTGCCGCTGGACAGCCGGGCGCGCAGCGCGTCCGGGTGGGACACCTGCCAGGCGATGAACTCCATCGCCGCCTCGGGGTACCGGCTGTCCTTGGTGACGGCGAAGGTGGAACCGCCGTGCGTGCCGACCGAGGGCCGGGCGGTGTCCCACTGCGGCAGCGGCGCGATCCGCCACTGCCCCTGCTGCCCGGGCCGGGCGCTCATCTGCGCCCCGGCGTCCCACGCCCCGCTGAGCCGGGTCAGCACCAGCCCGTTGCCGATCTGCGCGTCCGACTGCCGGCTCTCCACCGCGTTCATGAACACGTCGTCGGCGTCGATCAGCCGCTGCCAATAGCCGGCCACCCGCCGGGACGGGGCGTCGGCGAGCGAGACGTTCCACGCGCCGCCCGAGGTGTCGAACCACTGGGCGCCGGCCTGCCAGGCGTACGCGGCGAACTGCGTCATCCCGTCGGTCGGGAACAGCGCCAGCCGCAGGTCGCGGGACTTGCGCCGCACCGCCCGCGCCTGCGCGGCGAACTCCTCCCAGGTCCGCGGCACGGCGAGCCCGTACCGCTCGAACAGGTCGGCCCGGTAGTGCAGCACCATCGGCTCTATGTCCAGTGGCACGCTGAACACCCGGCCCTCGAAGGTGGTCAGCCCGAGCGCCTGCGGCAGCAGCTTGCGGCGCAGCCGGTCGTCGACCAGATCGGTGATGTCGCGGGCCACGCCGTCGATGGCGTACCCGGGTACCTGGGGGTACTCCAGGGTGGCGACGTCGGGGGCGTTGCCGGCCCGGGCGGCGTTGCTGAGCTTGGCGTAGCCGCCCTGCCCGCCGGACGGGATCTGCTGGAAATCGACCTGGATTTGGTCGTGTGTGCGATTGAACGCGTCGACCACCTCCTGGCTGCCGCGCAGCGCGGACCAGAAGGTGATGCGCGTGGTGCTGCTCGTGCCACTCGACCGGCCGCCGTCTCCTCCGCTGCAGGCGCCCACGGCTCCTGTCAGCGGCACTGCGGCCATCGCGGCGAGCACGGATCGACGACTGTGTCGACCGGGCATGGCGCCTCCCGCGGCTCCTGCGTGTCGTCGTCCACGACACGACTCTTCGGGACACCGGAATCCTGGACGCCACGACGGAAACGGTCAATAGACCGATCAGAAGAAAGTGAAACGCTCAAACGCTCAGTCTGGATCGGGCAGTCGCCGGGTCGAGCCGCGCACGGTCAGCCGGGGCAGCAGTTCGACCCGCTGGGCCGGCCGTCCCGGCTCCGTGCGCAGCCGGTGCAGCAGCAGCTCCGCGGCCACTCGCCCGACCTCCCCCTTGGGCGGCGACACGGCCGTCAGCGGCGGCGTGCCGAGCCCGGCCACCACGTCGTCGTACGCCACCACCGAGCAGTCCTCCGGCACCCGCACCCCCTCCTCGGCCAGCCGCTGAACGATCATCAGCGCGTCCTCGTCGCCGTGCCCGACCAGCGCGGTCGCGCCGGTCTTGCGCAGCAGCGCCGGCACCTCGCCGGTCTCGTCCGCCGGGTACGGCCCCTCCTGCCCGGCCCCGGGCGCGCTCAGCGTCCACGCCCACTCCTCGACCAGCGGATGCGCGTCGGCGATCTCCGTGAACGCGGCCCGCAGCGTGCGCGCGGTGGGACTGTCCTCCCGGGACGCGAACACGATCCGCCGGTGCCCGAGCCCCACCAGGTGCTCCACGGCCAGATGCGCGCCGTACCAGTGGTCCGAGCAGACCGAGTCCAGCGCGTGCGCCGGGCTGCCCGGCCGCGGGCGCCGCTCCATGAGCACCGTCGGCACCGCCAGCCCGGCCAGCCAGCCGTGGTCGGCCGCCTCGTGCGCCCGGCCGAGCCAGCGGGGCGCGATCAGCAGCCCCCGGGCGCCGTCCGCGAGCGCCCGCTCCACCAACGGCCGCTCGGCGCCCGCCGCCCGGGCCGCGATGTGCAGGGCGAAGGGCACCCCGGCCGCCTCCAGCACGGTCCGGGCGCCGTGCAGCACCTCCGCCAGATAGGCGTGCCGCTCCGGCACCACCAGCGCCACCCGGCCCCCGTCCCGGGCCTCGGCGGCCGGCTCCTCGGCGGCCTCGGCGGACCGCACCACACCGTGGCCGCGCCGCAGACTGCCCTGCCGGGTCAGCTCCTCCACGTCCCGGCGCACCGTCACCACCGAGACCCGCAACTCCTCGGCGAGCTCCCGCACCCGCGCGGTGCCACGCGCCCGGACCGCCGCCATGATCCGCTGCCGCCTGACTTCGACCGGCTCCCGCACCTGGGCCTCCCCACCCACCCGAGCCTCACCCGAGAATGTTCGTTTGAGCGTTTTACCTCATCATAGCGATCAGAGAGCCAGGGTGAGGGCGAGGGCGAGGGTGAGGGTGACGGGGGGAGGAGGGTGACGGGGGGAGGGGGATCAGGGTTCGGGATCGGCGAGCAGCGGGCCCAGCGGGCCCAGGTCGAGGTTGAGGTCGGCGCGGGTCAGCCCGTGCCGTTCGCACAGGTCGTCCATGCGCTGGTCGAGCAGCATCAGGGCGGTGCCGAGCCGGTCCTCCTGCTCCGCGCTCAGCGTCCCCTCGTCGAAGCGCCGCACGGCCTGCCGCTCCATCAGCTGCCGCAGCAGTTCGACGACGGTCAGCACCAGGGCGGCCAGGTCGTTGCCGACCCGGTCCGGGTCCAGGTCCAGGGTGCGGTCGCGCGGCGCGGTCACAGCGGCCCGCTGTCCGGCCAGGGGGACGGCACCCGCTCGTTCACCGACGACAGCAGGGCGTGCAGCGAGACCCGCACCAGCGGTACGTCGGCGATGGCCAGCACCAGGTCGCCGCTGACCACCACGCCGGTCGCCAGCACCCGGTCCAGCAGGTCGACCAGCGGGACGCCGAGCGGCGCGTACTGGTCGGGGCCGTTCCACGGCACATGGGTCAGGCCGGGCTCGCGGACGTCCGGGACGGTCACGACCGCACCGCCTGCGGTGCGCTCTCCCGGTCGTCCCGTCCGGAGTCCCACGCGGCGAAGGAGTACGGGATCCAGGGCCCGGACGCGCTCAGCTCGACGCCCGCGGCCCCGCCGTCCGCGCGGAGCCGGGACAGCGCCGCGGTGAAGCCGGCCCGGCGGGCGTCGTCCACCAGGTAGGCGGCGTTGAGGAGCTGGGGTGCGCGGCGGCCGGTCAGCTGCTCGCTCTGCGGGCGGTGCCGGGTGGCGGCGACGGCGTACCGGCGCAGCTCCGCGTCGACGGCCTCCGCACCGGCGGCCGCCCTGCCGCGGCTGTCCTGCCGGACGCGGCGGCGGGCGCTGGCCCGGCTGAGGTAGGAACGGCCGTCGACGCCGCCGACGCCGACGGGTGCCGCGTCCGCCGGCCCGTCGGCCTCGGCGGCGTGCACCTTGACCGCCCACTCCGTGCGCCCGCGGAGCCGGTCCAGGAGTGCGCCGAGCACCGCCGCGCGGGAGGTGACGGCCGCCGCGGCGCCGTGGTCGGTGCGGTAGAGCGTGGCCAGCGGCAGCGGCACGACGGGGCCGGTACGGGCGGCGGCCTCAACGCCCCGGTGGTGGGCACGGGCGCAGTGTTCGAGATCGGCGGGGTCGTTGAGCCGTTCGGTGAGGGCGGCTTCGTCGAACGACGCGGCGGGGACGTCCTGCACGACCAGGTACAGGTCCCCGGCCGGCAGCGCCCGCAGCGGGCCGCCCTCCGCGTGGCCGGGCGTCGCGGCCAGCACGTCGGCGGGCGGCGGCGTACGGGTGACGGCGAAGGCGCACACGACACGACCGGGCGCGGACAGGTGGCTCACCGGGCCTCCTCCAAGGTGTCCTCGGCACTCTCCTCCAAGGCGTCCAACCGGGCCCGCAGCCGCGCGTTCTCCTCGGCGAGCGCGTCGTGCGCGGCCCGCGAGGACAGCGCCGGGTCCGTCTCCCACCAGTCGATGCCGGCCTTCTTCGCGGTGTCCACCGAGGCGATGAACAGCCGCAGCCGGATGGTGAGCAGTTCGATGTCCAGCAGATCGATCTTGATGTCGCCGGCGATGACGATGCCCTTGTCCAGGACCCGTTCCAGCAGGTCGGCGAGGCTGCCGTTGACGGGGGCGCAGGGCTGCGGCTCGGCGCCGCCGGGGTAGTACCGGTGGTCGAGGTCGGTCACCGCTTGCCCCTCACCCGGCCGCCGTCTCCGTCTCCGTCGTCCTCGTCCTCGTCCTCATATTCGTCCTCGTCCTCGTCCTCGTCCTCGTCGTCGTCTTCGTCGTCCTCGTCGTCTTCCGCTTCGTCGTACTCGTCGTCCTCGTAGTCGTCGTCGTTCTCGTCCTGCTCGGCGTTCTCGTCCTCCAGCACCTCGTCATGGCTCCGGACCACCTCCCCGTCGCGGATCTCGCCGCGCCAGCCCTCCACCTCCTCGTCCCCGCGCAGGGTCACGTGCCGGGCGAAGTGCTTCAGGTCGAGACGCAGCCGGCGCCCCTGGGCGCGCCACAGGTTGCCGGTCTTCTCGAAGAAGCCCGCCGGGTAGTACTCGACGACCACGACGATCCGGGTCAGGGCCGGCGCGAGGGCATGGAAGGTGACGACACCGGTGGTACTGCCCTTGGCGCCCTCGGAGGTCCACACGATCCGCTCGTCGGGGATCTGCTCCTGGACGGTCGCCTTCCAACTGCGGGCGGACGGGCCGACCTTGACGTTCCAGTCGGAGGTGGTGTCGTCGGTGCGGTTGACGCCCCGGACGCCCTTGGTGAAGTCGCTGAAGTCCTCGAAGCGCGTCCAGTGGTCGTAGACGGTGCGCCGGGGCACGCCGACGTCGACGGTCTCCATGATGTGCGTGGCCTTGACGCTGCCGCGCGGCCCGCCGTCCTGCGAGCCACCGCCACCGCCACCGCCACCGCCCTTGCCGTCGGCGACGTCGGACAGCCGGTCGGTGAGGCCCTTGACCCGTTCGCCGGCCCGGTCGGTCAGGCCGGAGCCCTTGGCGGAGAGATAGCCGCCGAGGGCCTCCTTGAGGTTGCCGAGTGCATGCTTCGCCGTCATCGTCGGCCACCTCCCCGCGGCTGCCGCCGGGCCGGCGCGGCCGCCTTCTTGGCTGTCTTCTTGGCTGCCTTGCGAGGCGGTTCGTCCGCGTCCGCGTACCCGGCCTCGTCGGCCGGGTCGTACTGATCCTCGTCCGCGCCGTCCCCGTCCCCGTCATCGTCATCGTCCTGGCGGTCCGCGCCGTCGAGCAGGTCGGTGCGCTCGCGCAGCGCGTCGGCGAACCGGTCCAGCCGGCGGCTCGCGGCGGCGGTGACCGCCGCGCGCCCGGCGGTCAGCAGCTCGCCGCGCACCTGGTCCGACAACTCCTGCAACTGCGGGACCTGTTGCAGCCGGCCAAGCCCCTGGGACAGCACCTGCCCCGGCGCGAGGCCGAGCCGCCGTCCCGTGAGGTAGGAGCCGACGGCGAAGGCCAGCTTCGCCTTTTTCGTGCGGCCCATGAGGTAGCCGCCGGCCACGGCCGCCGCCAGTGCCGCCCTGTTGTCACTCATACGTGCCTTCCCTGCGTTCGCGTTCGCCGGTCTCTGGTCGTGCGCGGCCCGGTCCGGCGTTCGAGGAGCGTGAGCAGGTGCTCCTCCTCCCGCTCGAAGGCCGCCTCGTCGATGTCGCCCGCCTCCAGCGCGCGGTTGAGCGCGGCCAGCCGCGCCTGCACGGCACGCGGGTCGTCGTACTGCCGCCGGGCCTCGGCCAGCAGGTGGTCAGCGATCCACACCGTGCCGCGCACCGGGGCCAGCGGCAGCAGCAACAGGCCGCTCACCAGTCCCATCCCGTCACCGCCCGGCCGGCGCGAAACGCGCCTCGACGAAGCTGTAGCAGGGCAGCGGCCCGGTCACGCCGAGCGCCAGCCGGTCCCCGCAGGCGCGGGCCCGCGCGGCCGCTTCCCGCCGAAAACGCGGTTCGTCGGCGGCCCGCACCAGGAACGACGTACTGAGCACCCGTTCGTCGTCCAGCGGGCCCTGTGCGGTGCGCACGGCCAGCGGGGTCAGCCGGTCCAGCACGTCCCGGGCCGCGCGCCGGGCCTCCCGGCGGACGGCCTGGGCGAGCGCCTCGCCGAGCCGCACGTTGGCCTCGTAGCCGGGCCGGCGCCGGGTCCGCAGCGCCAGCGAACGGAGGTTCTCGTCCCGGCGCACCAGCTCGGCGAGGCAGTCGGACACCATCGTGCCCTTGACGTTCATCTCGACGCAGCCGTCGATCTCGACCAGCTGACGTCTCAAGTGATCGCCCTCGGAGCGTAGTTGGGCGCGCAGCGCGTCCGGCTCGGGGGTGAGGACGGCGAACCGCATGGGCAGTACGGGCCCCTGCGCGGCCAGTTCGTCCAGCACCGCCTGATGGGCCATCAGGTCGCGTCGCCGGGCCCGGGGCCGCTCGGGGGCCGGCGAGACGGCCGCGCAGAGCCCGGACTCGGTCAGCAGCCCCACCGGGGCGCCGTCCACCCCGGTCGTGCGCGGGGCGCGGACGCCGGCGGCGGTGATGCCGTAGACGTAGAGGGTGCCCAGGCCCGGGGCGGCGGCGGGCGCGGTCGCTGTCACGGTCGCTCGTCCTCCGGCTCCGGGCGGCGGCGGGGGCGCGGCCGGTCGCCGCCGTGGCGGGACCCCGGGGACCGGCCGGTGCGGCGGTGCTGCCGGGCCGCGCTGCGCTCCCGGCCGGACGGCCTCGGCTCGTCGTCGTCCCGGTCGTCGTCCCGGTCGTCGGAGTGGGGATCGGACTCGGGGGACAGGACGTCGCGGACCTTGTCGGTCAGCGAGCGGGCCGTCCGCCTCGCGCCGGTCCGGCCGACGGCCTTGGCCACCGGCCCGCCGAACAGCTCGGGCACCGTCTTGGAGCGCACGTCGTGCTCCAGGTCCAGCCGGTTGCACGCCTCGGCGAACCGCAGGTACGTGTCGACGCTCGCGACCACGATCCGCGCGTCCACCTTCAGGATCTCGATGCCGACGAGCGAGACGCGCACGAAGACGTCGATCACCATGCCGCGGTCGAGGATGAGTTCCAGCACGTCGTAGAGGGTGCCGGCGCGGGGCGCGCAGACGACCTCGTCTTCGTAGGTGCTCGTGATCATGCGACGGTCCTTTTCGGGAGCGGGCCTCGGGGACGGCCCGTCACTGGTCCTGGGCGCCTCGCCGGTAGCGGGCGATCCGGCGGTACTGGAGCAGTTCGCCCGCCGGGTCCAGTTCGACCTCGTAGGTGGCGAGCAGGCTGGTGGTGTCGGGGATGCGCGCGAGTTCCAGGACGTCCACGTTGACGATCCAGCCGTCGTCCTCGCCGCGGCGCACCGCGGAGACGCCCTCCAGCCGGTGCTGGACGAGTGCGGCCAGTCCGTCGGCGGCGCGCCGGGCGGCGTCCCCCGCCCCGCGCACGGCGCGTCGCCGCTCGGTGGTGGACGTGGTGCCGCGTCTGCGCTCGCCGGGTGCTGTCATGCTGACCACTCTGACCGCGCCCGACGGCAGGCGCGTGCGCAGTTACCCCATCCGGGCACCGGGGCCGTACCACGGCCGTGCGCGGCACGTGGGAAGCCCTGTGTCTTGGGTCGCGTATCCGGCGGTCGTGTGGGGAGCAGCGTGTCTTGGGTCGCGCATCTGGCGGTCGTGCGGGAGGCCCTGTGTCCTCGGCCGCGTATCCGGCGGTCGTGCGGGAAGTCCCGTGTCCTCGGCCGCACCCGGCCGCCGTGCCGCAAGCCCGGTGCCCCGGCCGCCGTGCCGCAAGCCCGGCGCCCCGGCCGCCGTGCCGCAAGCCCGGCGCCTCAGCCGCCCGCCCGGTCGCCGTGCCGGAAGCCCGCTGCCTCAGCCGCGTACGCGGCAGTGCAAAGAGATCAGCCGCCTACGCGGCAGTGCAAGAAGATCAGCCGCCTACGCGGCAGTGCAGGAAGAGCTGCGGTTCCGGCAGCGCGTCCGGATGCTCGGGGGTGAACAGCAGTTCCTCCTGGTCCAGGACCTCCAGCCCCGCCCCGTCCAGCACGGCCGTCAGATCCGCCGCGGCGAAACTGGTCACCCGCACGGGCTGCCCCATGAAGAAGCCCTCGACGCCCTCCACGTCCAGCGGCACGGTGGCCAGCACCAGGTACCCGCCCGGCTTCAGCGCCCGCGTCAGCCGCCGGACCACGTCCCGCTGCTCGGCCCGGTCCATCTGGAGCAGCGCGAAGTACACGCAGACCGCGTCGAAGGAGCCGTCGGCCAGCGGCAGGTCACGGATGTCGGCGCACCGGAAGGCGGCGGCGGGGACCTGCCGGGCGGCCAGTTCGACCATGACGGGGGAGACGTCCACCCCCAGCACCTCGTGGCCCGCCCGCACCAGGGTCTCGGCCGTGGGCCGTCCCGTCCCGCTGCCCACGTCCAGCACCCGGCTGCCGGGCGGGAGCCGATCGAGCAGCCGGTCCAGTGACCGCCGGTGTGCCTCGGAACCGGCGAACGCCTTCTCGTAGGCGCCGCCCAGCGCGTCGAAGACGGCGGCGGCCCGCGCCCGCTGCTGCTCGTCGGTCACGGTCGGCCCCTTCGGTGGTCGGTGCCGGGCATCGTGCCACCGGCGCGGACAACCGACAAGTACCGGCCGCGACCGGGTCCCCCGCGGTGGGCGCGGGGTGTGGCCGGGCCGCCCGACGCGACCGGCCCCGGCACACCACAGCCTCAGCGCCCCCGCGCCCCGTCCAGCGCCAGCTCCACCAGCCCCGCCACCAGCGCCTCGTCCAGCGGTGCCGCGCTGAGCAGCACCCGTACGAACAGCGGCCCGCTCACCGCCTCGATCAGCAGCCCGGCGTCCGTGCCGGGGGCCAGCTCGCCGCGCTCGACACCGCGCCGGACCATCCCCACGGCGCGGTCCAGCCGGTCCCGCCAGTAGGGGCCGCGCCGGTCGTCCAGCGTGTCGTCCCGCTCCACGCTCAGCCGCAGCAGCGCCTGCCCCTGCGGGGTGGCGAGCAGCCGGGCCAGCTGGGAGAAGAAGACCAGCAGGTCGTCCCGGATCCGCCCGGTGTCGGGAATCGGCAGCGCGGAGTCCAGCTCCGTGGTCAACGCGTCGAAGATCAGGTTCTCGCGGGTCTGCCAGCGCCGGTAGACCGACGTCTCGTGCACCCCGGCCGCCCGGGCCACCGCGGCGACCGTCGCACCCGCCAGCCCTTCCCGCGACAGCAGCTCCACCGCCGCGGCCAGCACCGCCTGCCGCATCGGCTCCCCACGACGGCGCAAGGGGGCGGCGGACGGCGGGGAATCCTTCGGCGCGGTCATCGTCCCAGCCTAAAGCAACTCGACCTGCGATAGGTGTACGGTTAACGCAAGACGACCTGCGATACGAGTGGGGTCGCCGCCGTACCGAGGAGGTCCCGTCATGGAGCGGATGCTCGCCGCCCGTCTGCACGTCCCGAGCCGCGCCCTGCGGCTGGAGGAGGTGCCCCGCCCGCAGCCCGGCCCCGGTGAGGTACTGGTCAAGGTCGAGGCGGCCGGGGTCTGCCTCTCCGACGTCCACCTCATCGACGGCACCCTCACCCCGCTGTTCCTCCGGGGCGACACCGTCACCCTCGGCCACGAGGTGTCCGGCACCATCGCCGAGACCGGCGAGGGTGTCACCGCCTGGACGCCGGGACAGCGGGTGGTCCTGTACGCCGGTGAGGTGCGCGACGGCGTCACCTACACCCGGGGCGTCGACTACGACGGCGGCTGGGCCGAGTACGCGCTGTCCGCGGCCGACGCCCTGACCCTGCTGCCCGACGCCATCCCCTTCGACCAGGGCGCGATCATCCCCGACGCGGTGTCCACGCCGTGGGGCGCGATCACCGAGACCGGCGCGGTCCGGCCCGCCGAGGCGGTCGGCGTCTGGGGCGTCGGCGGGCTCGGTGTGCACGCCGTCCAGATCCTCCGCACCATCGGGGCCTGCCCGGTCATCGCCGTCGACCCCAGCCCCGTGGCCCGCGAACGCGCCCGGGCGGCCGGCGCCGATCTCGTCCTCGACTCCGCCGACCCCGGCCTGCGCGAGGCCGTCGGCCGGGCGACCGGCGGGGCCGGGATCGCCGTCGCCTTCGACTTCGCGGGCGTGCCCGCGGTGCGCGAGCAGGCCCTCTCCGTCCTCGCCGCCAAGGGGCGGCTGGTGCTGGCCGGCCTGACCGACAAGCCGCTCACCGTCACCGACGGCACCCGCTTCAGCTACCTCCAGCAGCGCATCCTCGGCCACTACGGCTCCGACATGCCGGTGGCGCTGCCGCAGTTGCTGCGGCTGATCGAGGGCGGCCGGCTGGACTTCTCCGAGTCCATCAGCGGCGTACTGCCGCTGGCCGAGGCCGCCGCGGCGGTCGCCCGGCTGGAGCGGAAGGAGGGCAACCCGATCCGGCTGATCCTGCGCCCCTGACCCGCCGGGTGCTGAGTCCGCGCCCTGTCGAACACCCGCGTCGAACACGCCACCGCGTCAGCGGAACGGCGCAAACGAACGTTGCGGCGGTGTTTCGCAGGGCGCAGCCTGTGCATTGGGAGCGCTCCCACACGCACTCCCGTGCTCGATCCTCCATCGGCCCCACCCGGAAAGAGGAGTTCACGGCCATGACTCGGACTGTGAATTGTCATGAACCCAACATAGTGCGAGGTGGGCGGCGCCGCGTCCTGACCCTCGTCCTCAGCGCGCTCGCCGCGGCCCTGCTCGCGCTCGTCCCCTGGAGCGGCACCGCCGTCGCGCACGGCTCCGTCATCGACCCCGCCTCCCGCAACTACGGCTGCTGGCTGCGCTGGGGCAGCGACTTCCAGAACCCGGCCATGGCCAACGAGGACCCCATGTGCTGGCAGGCGTGGCAGGCCGACCCGAACGCCATGTGGAACTGGAACGGCCTGTACCGCAACGGCTCCGCCGGGAACTTCCAGGCGGTCGTCCCGGACGGCCAGCTGTGCAGCGGCGGCCGGACCGAGGGCGGCCGGTACAACGCGCTGGACGCGGTGGGCGCCTGGAAGACCACGGACATCGCGACCGACGACTTCACCGTCCACCTGTACGACCAGGCGAGCCACGGCGCGGACTACTTCCTCGTCTACGTCACCCGGCAGGGCTTCGACCCCGCCACCCAGCCGCTGACCTGGAGCAACCTCCAACTGGTCGCCACCACTGGCAGCTACGGGCCCGCCAACAACTACGACATCCCGGTCAGCACCTCGGGCCTGAGCGGCCGGCACGTCGTCTACACGATCTGGCAGGCGTCGCACATGGACCAGACGTACTTCCTGTGCAGTGACGTGAACTTCACCTGAGCAGGACCGCCCTGGCGGCGGGGCCGTACACGATCCGGCGCAGTTGTGCCGGAAGACCACGGCCCCGCCCCCGCGTTGCGCTATACGTCCAGCATGGACGACGACCAGTTGGACGACTACTACGACCTCGGCACGCACGGCCGCCCCGTGACGACCACGTCACCGCGGGCCCAGACCTGGTTCGACCGGGGCCTGGTGTGGACGTACGCCTTCCACCACGAGGAGGCCATCGCCTGCTTCGAGGCCGCCGCCGCGGCCGACCCGGACTGCGCCATGGCCCACTGGGGCATCGCCTACGCGCTGGGGCCGAACTACAACAAGCCCTGGGAGGCGTTCGACGAGCGCGAGCTGGCGCGGACGGTCGAGCGGACCCACGCCGCCGTGGAACGCGCCCATCACAAGGCCGCCGCGGCGACCCCCGTCGAACGTGCCCTGATCGGTGCCCTGCGCGCCCGCTACCCGCGCCCCGAAGCCGTCGCCGACTGCTCGGTGTGGAACGTCCCGTACGCCGACGCCATGCGCGCCGTCCACGAACTCGCCCCCGACGACCTGGACGTCGCCGCCCTCTACGCCGACGCGCTGATGAACCTGACCCCCTGGCAGCTGTGGGACCTGCGCACCGGCCGCCCCGCCGAGGGCGCCCGCACCCCGGAGGCCAAGGCGGTCCTGGACCGCGCCCTCGCCACCGCGGCCGGCCGCGACCACCCGGGCGTCGTGCACTTCTACGTCCACCTGATGGAGATGTCCCCGGCCCCGGAGGCGGCGCTGACCGTCGCCGACCGGCTGCGCCACCTGGTCCCCGACGCCGGTCACCTGCTGCACATGCCCTCGCACCTGGAGGTCCTCTGCGGCGACTACCGGCGCGTGCTCTGCGACAACACCGCGGCGATCGCCGCCGACGAGAAGTACCGGGCCCGGGCCGGGGCGATGAACTTCTACACCCTGTACCGGTCGCACAACTACCACTTCAAGATCTACGGTGCGATGTTCCTCGGCCGCCTCCAGGACGCGCTGGAGACCGCGGCCCGGCTGGAGGAGTCGATCCCCGAGGAACTGCTGCGGGTGCAGAGCCCGCCGATGGCCGACTGGCTGGAGGGCTTCCTGGCCCTGCGGACGCACGTACTGATCCGGTTCGGCCGCTGGGCGGACATCCTCGCCCTGCCACTGCCCGCCGACCCGCGCCTGTACTGCGTCACGACCGCGATGCTGCGCTACGCGCGCGGGGTGGCGCTGTCCGCCACCGGCCGGGTCGCCGAGGCGGAACGCGAACGGGAGCTGTTCCGCGCGGCCGTCGCCGAGGTCCCCGCCTCCCGCACCCTCTTCAACAACACCTGCGCCGACCTGCTCGCCGTCGCCGCCGCCATGCTCGACGGCGAACTGGCGTACCGCAAGGGCGACCACGCCACCGCCTTCGCGGCCCTGCGCCGGTCCGTCGAACTGGACGACAACCTCCCCTACGACGAACCGTTGGGCTGGATGCAGCCCACCCGGCACGCCTACGGCGCCCTGCTGCTGGAACAGGGCCGGGTCGCGGAGGCCGAGGCGGTCTACCGGGCCGACCTGGGCCTGGACGACACCCTGCCGCGCGCCCTCCAGCACCCCGGCAACGTCTGGGCGCTGCACGGACTGCACGAGTGCCTGGTGCGGCTCGGCAAGGACGGCGAGGCCCGGATCATCGCCCAGCAGCTCAGGACGGCGGCCGCGCTGGCGGACGTACCGGTCGAGGCGTCCTGCTTCTGCCGCCTGGACCGGCACTCCTGCTGCGCCTGACGGCACCCGCGTCAGCCGTCGAGGGCGTCCTTCACGTCCCCGAGGTCGACGAACTTGAAGTTGGTCACGGCTGTGCCGCCGTCACCGGGAGCGTCATGACCGTCCTGCACGACCAGCAGCCCGCGCGGATACCGCGACCCCAGCGGCTGGTCGAGCACCGCCGCCCCGTCGCACTCCTCGGACCCGTCCAGCGCGGCCGAGGCGGCGGTGACCCGGAACCCGCCCGCGTACCCGCTGCCCGCACCGGTCCCGCGGCCGTACGCCGCGAAGGTGTCGTCACCTTGGCTGGAGGCGAGCAGGTAGCCGCCCCCGTCCCGCGCCTGGAGCAGCGTCAGTCCCTCCACGTCGGCGGAGATCCGGGTGCCGCCGTAGCCGGGGTCGGCGCCCGCGACGCACTCCTCGGTGGCCTCGTCGTAGCTGCCCGGCACGCCGAACTCCCGGACCTTGTCCAGCAGCCGGGGCGGGCCGGTGAGGTCGGCGCGCAGCCGCCAGATGCCGACGTCTTCCTGACCGGCGTACAGGACGCCGCGGGCCGGGTCGACGACCATGCCCTCGACCTGGGGGAGTTCACCCGGCTCCGCGCACGGCGACCAGGACGTGCCGTCGGGCAGCCGGAAGGCGGACGGGAGGTCCAGGGTGCGGACCTCGCGGTAGCCGACGCGGCCCGCGGCGGTCGGGGTCAGTTCCAGCAGGGCGAGCGTGGTGCGCTCACGGCGGCTGACCAGGGCGTAGGACCGGCCGGTCGAGCGGTCGGTCCAGGTGGCCAGGCCGTACGCGGTGCGCTCCTCGTTGATCTCGGCCTGGTCGGCGGAGAAGACCGGCGCGGCGGCCGGGTCGGTGACGTCGGTGAGCGGGCCGCCGGGCGCGGCCGGGTCGATGCGGTAGATCCGCAGCCGGTCGTTGCCGCGGTCGGTGGTCACCGCCAGGTCCGCCCGGTCCCGGCCGAGCCGCACGTCCGGCACGAGGTCGACGTTGTTGAACCGGCCGGGGGCGTCCTCGGGTGTCGGCCCGGCCGGCGCCGCGACCGACTGCACCAGCCGCGCGTCGAGGCCGTAGACCCGCAGCCCGCCCTCCTTCGCCGTGGCGATGACCAGGCTGCGGTCCGGGTCGGCCGCGTCGCGCCAGATCGCGGGGTCGTCCGCGTCGGCGTTGCCGCCGGCCTCGTCGTCGCTCAGCGGGGCCGTCTCGGCGCGCGGGTGCACGGCCGGCAGGGTCGCTGCCCGGCCCTGCCGCGCGACGGCCGGGCCGGCCGGAAGGACGGCGACGGCGGCGGTCAGGACAGCGACGGCCAGCCGCCCGAAGGGGTGCCTCACCGGTACTCCTCGTAAGTCGGAGACATGACAACACGATACGTTGGGTGATCTTGCTGGGGCCGGGGGGCGGCCGGACGTTCTCCCGGTGACGGGACGGTGTCCGCCACGGGAACGGAAACCGCCCCGCCGCGGCGTCTATACGATGGCGGCTCGGGAAACGGCCGGCGGCGGAGAGGAGACGGACCGTGGCGGATCACCCGCGTCCCCGCAGGGGGCAGGGCGAACTGGAGGCGCTGGTGCTGACCGCGCTCAGTGAGGCGGACGGCCCGGCGACGGCCGGCTGGGTGCAGGAGCGGCTCGGCGGCGGCCTCGCCTACACGACCGTGATCACGATCCTGACCCGGCTCCTGGACAAGGGCGCGGTCACCCGGGAACGGGCCGGCCGCTCCTTCGCCTGGACGCCCGCCGCGGACCAGGCGGGCCTGGCCGCCCGCAAGATGCGCAAGGTCCTGGACGGCGAGAGCGACCGCGAGGCCGTCCTGGCCAGCTTCGTCACCGGCCTCGACCCGGACGACGAGCGGCTGCTGCGCGATCTGCTGGAGCACCCCCGCGCCGCGGACGACGGGGAAGCCTGACGCCTGATGGGCCTCTTCGTCTTTCTCCCGCTGGTCCTGCCGCTGACCGCGTGGCCCATCGCGCGGCTGGCCGAACAGCACCTGCACCCGCGCACCGCGACCCGGCTGCTCACCGCCGTCGCCGCGGTGATGGCGCTGTGCAGCACCGTGTGCCTGGCGCTGGTGATGGTGGTCGGCACCGCGCAACTGCCCGGCAACCCGCTGCCCGACGGCTGGTCCGACCCCGAGGTGCGGGCCGCCGTCCCCTACGACGACGTGGCCGGCAAGGCGGCGATCCCCGCGCTGTGCCTGGTCCTCGCGGCCTGCGGCCGGGCGCTGTGGCGGCACCGCCGGGTGCGCCGCCGCGCCCACGGCGCGCTGGCCGGCCTGCCCGGCACCTCGGTGGCCGTCCTGCCGGACGACGTTCCCTACGCCTACGCGCTGCCCGGCGGCCGGCGCGACCGGGTCGTGGTCACCACCGCCCTGCTGGACCGCCTCGAACCCGCCGAGCGCCGGGCGCTGTTCGCCCATGAGCGGGCCCACCTGTCCGGCCGGCACCACCGCTTCCTGCTCGCCGTCCGGCTCGCCGCGCTGGCCAACCCGTTCCTGAGGCCACTGCGCACCGCGGTGGCGTACACCGCCGAGCGCTGGGCCGACGAGGAGGCCGCGCGGGTCACCGGCAGCCGGCGCGCGGTGGCGACCGCCATCGGCAAGGCGGCCCTGGTCTCCCGCGGCACCCCGGTCGCCACCCTGGCCGGCCTGGCCGCACCCGGCCCGGTACCGCGCCGGGTCGCCGCCCTGCTCGGCCCCGCCCCGGCGGCCCGCCGCCGCCCCCTGGCCTTCACCTCGGTGGGCCTGGCGGCCTGGACCGCCGCCGCGGGCACCGCCGCATCGGTGATGTCGTCGGCGAACGCGACGGTGACCATGTTCCTGATCTTCCGGGCGGCGTTCTGACCAGGGCCGGCCGTGCCCACCCCCCTCAGCCGGGCGGCACCCGGCGGGCGGCGACCTCGAAGACGAGTTCGCGGCCGTCCTCCTCGTCCCACTGCTCCCCGACCTCAACGAAGCCGAAGCCCGAGATCGTGGCCAGCGACGCCACGTTGCCGGGGCTGATCGTCGCCCGCACGGTGGTGACCGCGGGTTCGGCCGCGGCCCGGCGAAGCAACTCGACCAGCGTGGACCGGGCGTACCCCTGGCGGCGGAAGCGGGGAGCGACGGCATAGCCGATCTCGACCATGCCGGCCTCGTCGGGCGGTCCGTGGAACCCGGCATGTCCGACGACGAGACCGTCGTCGCCGACGACCGCCTGCCGCACCATCCACCGCGCACGGCGGGGATCGGCGGCCATCTGACCGAGCCGGAACCGCCACAGCCACCGTGCCCTGTCCGTCACGAAGTACTCGGTCAACGCGACCCCGGCGGTCCGGCCGGCCACGGACAGGTCTCCGTCGAGCAGAGCGGACATCACCTCGCCGGACAACTCAACAAAACGAACACGTTTCGGGCCGGGGGTCGGCGGTCCTGGGCCATCGGCTTCCTCAGTCACCCGAGGATGCTCACCGATCGGCCCGGAGGGTGTCGAACGATTTCCGGGCCCCCGGCTCGGACGGTTCGCGGATCCGCGCCGGCGACAGGACACCGGCCCAGGTGCGGACTTCGTCCACGTCGCCGTCGAGGTGATGGGTGCCACCCGGTCCGGCCCCGTCGCGGCCGGCCTGGAGAGCCGCGGTAGGCGTTCCAGGTCGGTGCGCGCGGTGTCCATCGCCCAGCAGCCCGTACGCGGCGGTGTGCGGTGGCCTTCACCGGGTCATGCACGCCGGTCAGGTGGGACCGCTCACCGGGTGGCCGGCCGGCACGGTGGCCGTGGCGAGGGCGGCGGTCAGGAGCCGGAAGGCTGATCTCCCGGCAGCGGCATGACCGCCTCAGAGATGTCTCGGCCTGAGCGACCCGCGCAGCGGATACGCGACAGACAGCGCGACCAGCACGAGCAGCCCGCTCGCCCACAGCGGCCCGAGTTCCCCGGCCCCGGTGCCGAGCGCGGCGGCGCCGGCCAGCGGGCCGGTGGCGGCGCCGGCGTTGAGGGCGGTGGTCGCACAGGAGCCCGCCAGGGTGGGAGCGCCGGCCGCCTCGTACAGCACCCGGGTGATCAGGGTGCTGCCGAGCGCGAAGGACAGCGCGCCCTGGACGAGGACGAGGGTGAGCAGGGCGGCCGGTTCGGCGGCCAGCACGGCCAGGGCCGGCCAGCCGAGGAGCAGCAGTGGGCCGGTGACCGCGACGACCGCGCCCGGGTGCCGGTCGGACAGCCGGCCGGCGACGGTGACGCCCGTGCACGAACCGGCGCCGAAGAGCACCAGGGCGACCGGGACCCACAGGTCGCCCAGTCCGGCGGCGCCGGTCACCACCGGGGCGAGGAAGGTGAGGCCGGCGAAGGTCGCCGCGTTCACCAGCGCGCCCAGCAGCATGACCAGGATCAGGCGGGGGCGGGCGAGTTGGGCGAGTTCCGTGCGCAGGGCCGGGCCGTCGGCCGGGTCCCGCCGGGCGCGGCGGGCCGGGACGCCGGTGAGGACGCCGACGGCGGCCGGCAGGCAGAGCGCGGCGACCGCCCAGAAGGCGGCCCGCCAGCCGAGCACCGCGCCGAGCGCCGCGCCACCGGGCACGCCGGCGACCGTGGCCGCCGTGGTGCCCGCGAGCAGCACCGCGAGGGCGCGTCCCTTTTGGTCGGGCGGGACCAGCGTGGCGGCGGTCGTCAGGGCCACGGCGAGGAAACCGGCGTTCGCGACCGCCGCGGTCACCCGGGTCGCGAACAGCACCGGGAAGCTCGTGGTGACGGCGCCCAGCACATGGGCCGCGGCGAACCCGAGGACGAACCCGAGCAGCGCGCGGCGGGGCGGCCAGGCGCGGGCGAAGGCCGCGGTGAGCGGGGCGCCGACGGCCATGCCGACGGCGTAGGCGGTGCTGAGGGCGGCCGCGGTGCCCACGGTGACACCTAGGTCCGCGGCGAGGTCCGGCAGCAAGCCGGCGAGCATGAACTCCGAGGTGCCCATGGCGAACACGGCCAGGGCGAGCAGGTACAGCGGGGCGGGCATCGAGCGGCTCCGAGGTGAGGAGGGCCGGGAAGGACGGCTCGGCTCGGCACCGCGGTCAGCACCCGCAGGGGGGTACGTCCTGCTGGATCAGTGGTTCAGGGGGCTGACGGCGGCACCGAAAGCCCCCACCTCGTCCGACTCGGGGCTCGACATGCGCCGCACGCTACCCGACCCGTGCCTGGCCCGGCACCTAGGTTTCACGCCGGTGGCCGCGGGCGGGCGGCGAGTATCGCGATGTCGTCGGCGCCGTCGGCGCCTAGACCGATCAGGAGCTCGTCGCGGAACGTCTCCAGGGGCTCGCGGGCCAGCCCCGCCGCGTGCCGGCGCAGCCGGGCCGGCCCCCGGTCCAGCGGCTCGTGGCGGCGCTCGATCAGGCCGTCGGTGTACAGCAGCAGCGTCGAGCGGGCCGGCAGTACGGTGCTCGCCGTGCGGCGGGGCATCGCGGGGTCCATGCCCAGCAGCAGCCCCGACCCCTGGTCGAGGTAGCGGGTCCCGCCCTCCCAGGTGGTCAGCAGCGGCGGCAGATGGCCGGCCGAGGAGTGCTTCAGCTCCCAGGGACCGTGCGGGCCGCCCTTGACCAGGCCGTACAGGCAAGTGGCGGTGGCCTCCCGGTGCAGACTGTGGTGGGCCAGGTCCAGGCGGCGCAGCACCGCCTCGGGCGGCTCCTGCCGGTCCACCGCGATGCCGCGGAGCATGCTGCGCAGCTGGCTCATGGCGATGGCCGCGTCCAGATTGTGCCCGGTGACGTCGCCGATGACCACGGCGGTGTCCCCGTTGGGGACGCGGCCCGCACCTCGGCGCCTGGCGTCGCGGCGGGGTACGGCGGCGTGCGCTTCGGCTGCTGACGGCGCCGCGGGCTCCGGCGGCGGGGCCCGGCTCAGCCGGTCAGGCCGGCGGCGAGTGTCGCCCCCAGCTCCCAGCAGGCCGCCAGCTCGGCCTTGCCGGGCTCGCCGGTCACGGTCACCGGCGGTGCCGCGCGCCGCCAGCCGAGTCCGGTGGTGACCGTGTCCAGGGCCCGCACCGCGCCCGTGGTGTCGCTGCCGCCGTGCACGTACGCGCCGAACGGCCGGCCGCGCGTCTCGTCCAGACACGGGTAGTAGACCTGGTCGAAGAAGTGTTTGAGAGCGCCGGACATGTAGCCCAGGTTGGCCGGGGTGCCCAGCAGGTAGGCGTCGGCCGCCAGCACGTCGGACGCGGTGGCCGCGAGCGCTGCCCGCCGCACCACCCGGACCCCCTCGATCTCCGGCGCGGTGGCCCCGGACACCACGGCCTCCAGCAGGGCCTGGCAGTTCGGCGAGGGCGTGTGGTGGACGATCAGCAAAGTGGCCATCCCCGCAGCGTGCCGGTCCGGGCGGGGCGGGGCAAGGAACAGGGCGGGGCAAGGAAGAGGGCCGCCCGCCCGAGTCGGGCGAGCGGCCCCGCGTACGGTGCCGGCGGTGGGTCAGTGCACCGGGGCCGCCGGACCCTTGTCGGTCGGGGCGGCGCTGCCCGCCTCCTCGGCGAGCCGCTCCATGCCGCTGGTGGTCTTCAGCGGCTTCTCCTTGATGAAGGCCACCGCGACCAGCGCCAGCAGGGCGAACGGCGTGGCGATGAGGAACAGGTCGGCGGTGGCGACACCGTAGGCGTGCTCCACGATCTCCCGCATCGGGCCGGCCAGCGTGGACATGTCCGGCAGGCTCTCACCGCCGCCCGAGCCGGCGCCGGCCGCACCGGCGACGCCGGCCTCCTGAAGGCTCTTGGTCATCTCGTCGGTGACCCGGTTGGCGAGGATCGCGCCGAGCACCGAGGTGCCGATGGTGCCGCCCATGCTGCGGAAGAAGGACAGCACGGAGGTGGCGGCGCCCAGTTCGGCGGCGGGGACGTCGTTCTGGGCGGCCAGCACCAGGTTCTGCATCAGCATGCCGACGCCGATGCCGAGCACCGCCATGTAGACGCTGAGCAGCCCGAAGTGGGTGTCGGCGCTGATTAGCGAGAGCAGCGCGAGGCCGGCCGCCATGATGACGGAGCCCGCCATCAGGTACCGCTTCCACTTGCCGGTGCGGCTGACCAGCTGGCCGGCCACGGTGGACGACACCAGCAGACCGAGGATCATCGGCAGGCTCATCAGACCGGCCACGGTCGGCGACTTGCCCAGCGAGATCTGGAAGTACTGGGAGAGGAAGACGGTGCCGCCGAACATGGCGACACCGACCAGGAGGCTGGCGACCGTGGTCAGGGTGACCGTGCGGTTCCGGAAGATGTCCAGCGGGATGACCGGCTCGGCGGCCCGCGCCTCGACCAGCACGGCCAGGCCCAGCAGCAGCACGCCGCCGACGACCAGCGCGGCGGTCTGCCAGGAGGCCCAGTCGAACTGGTTGCCGGCCAGGGAGACCCAGATCAGCAGCGCGCAGACACCGGCCACGATGAGGAACGCGCCGAGCCAGTCGATCTTCACCTGGCGCTTGACGGTGGGCAGCTTCAGGGTGCGCTGCAACAGGAGGATGGCGAGCAGCGCGAACGGCACGCCGATGAAGAAGCACCAGCGCCAGCCCAGCCACGAGGTGTCCACCAGCACCCCGCCGACCAGCGGTCCGGCCACGGTGCCGACGGCGAAGACGGCACCGAAGATGCCGGAGTACTTGCCCAGTTCGCGGGGCGGGATGACGGAGGCCATGACGACCTGGGCGAGGGCGGTCAGACCGCCGGCGCCGATGCCCTGCACGACCCGGCTGAAGATCAGCAGGGCCGCTCCGTGCGAGAAGCCCGCCAGCAGCGAGCCGGCCACGAACATGCACAGCGAGAGCTGGAGCAGCAGCTTCTTGTTGAACAGGTCGGACAGCTTGCCCCACAGGGGCACCGTCGCGGTCATCGCCAGGAGTTCGGCGGTGACCACCCAGGTGTAGGCGGACTGGCTGGCACCCAGGTCGGCGATGATCGTCGGCAGCGCGTTGGACACCACGGTGCCCGCCAGGATCGCGACGAACATGCCGGCCATCAGGCCGGACATGGCCTGGAGTATCTGCTTCTGCGTCATGGAACTGGGCGGCGCGGCGGCGGGCGCCTGCGATGCGGTCACGACAACTCTTTCGACAGGGATGAACAGGTGATGAACAACGGTGATGGACGACAGTGCTGAACGGCAGTGCTGAACAACGGTGCTGAACAACGGTGCTGAACAGGGGTGACAAGGAGGGACGGTGGCCCGCGCGGACCGGCCGGGACGTCGGCGTCGGTGTCCGGGCGCGCGGTCGGACAGTGGGCGGCGCCGCGGCGGACGACCGGGCGGCCGGAGGGCTGGAGGGGTGGACTACGCGGGCGGCGCCGGCAGTCCGGCGGCCAGGAGTGCGAAGACCTCCTGGAACACCTCGGGAAAGGCGCGCTCGTCCTGCCGGGCGCACCAGTGGTCGACGCTGACCCGGACGGCGGTGACCGCCACCGCGGCCAGCAGCCGCGGGTACAGGTCCAGGGCTTTGCGCCGTTCCTCGGGGGAGGCGTCCGGCGGGGGAGCGCCGGGGCCGGAGCGGATCCGTTCGGCGACGGCCTCGGCCAGGCCGGTCTCGTCCGCCATGTGCGCGCCGAGACTGCGGACCAGCAGATGCGGCGCGGCCCGCAGCACCTCGCCGTGCAGCCGCCACAGTTCGTGCTGCTGCTCGGCCTCCGCCAGCTCCGCGGCCAGCGCGTCGCGCACCGCTTCCAGCGGAGTGAGCCCGGCCGGTGCGGCGAGCAGCGCCTGCCGCACCTGGGCGCCGCTCTCGGCGCCCACCAGCACGAACACGTCGTCGCGGGAGTCGAAGTAGTTGAAGAACGTGCGCACGGAGACCCCGGCCGCGGCGCTGATCGCCTCGACGGTCACCTTCTCCGCCCCGTGCTCCGCCGCCAGACGCACCGCGGCCTCGGTGAGAGCGGCCCGGGTGGCCCGCTTCTTCCGCTCCCGCAGTCCGCCCCCGGCGGCACTCCCCTCCGACATAACTTGCATCTTATGCAAACATGCATGACATGCAAAATTCCCCCGGGCCGTCCCCGATCCTCGGCGCTCGATTCCCGGGGGCGGGGGAGTGACCCGAACGGCCCTGTCGGGTACCCGTCGGGTCCGCGCAGGGTGGTGGGATGTGCACCGGGCGCCACGGTCCGCCGGTCCCCCGGGCCCGCGGTCCGGCGGCACCACGGTGCAACCCCGGCCCGCGCGCCGTCCCGACCCGGAAAGGACCCCGATGTCCGCCGTTCCGCACGAGGCGCCCGCCCCGCCGACCGACGCCGAACTCGCCGCCCTGGACGCCCACTGGCGCGCCGCGAACTACCTCGCCGTCGGCCAGATCTACCTGATGGCCAACCCCCTGCTCACCGAGCCGCTGCGCCCCGAGCACGTCAAGCCGCGGCTGCTCGGCCACTGGGGCACCTCACCCGGCCTCAACCTGGTGCACACCCACCTCAACCGGGTGATCAAGGCCCGCGGCCTGGACGCCCTGTGCATCTGGGGCCCCGGGCACGGCGGGCCCGCCGTGCTGGCCAACTCCTGGCTGGAGGGCACGTACACCGAGACGTATCCCGACATCACCCGGGACGCGGCCGGCATGGGACGGCTGTTCAAGCAGTTCTCCTTCCCCGGCGGCGTGCCCAGCCACGTCGCCCCGGAGACCCCCGGCTCCATCCACGAGGGCGGCGAACTGGGCTACTCCCTCTCGCACGCCTACGGCGCCGCCTTCGACCACCCGGACCTGACGGTCGCCTGTGTCATCGGCGACGGCGAGGCGGAGACCGGGCCGCTGGCCGCCTCCTGGCACTCCAACAAGTTCCTCGACCCGGTGCACGACGGCGCCGTCCTGCCGATCCTGCATCTCAACGGCTACAAGATCGCCAACCCGACGGTGCTGGCCCGGCTCCCCGAGGGCGAGCTGGACGAACTGCTGCGCGGCTACGGCCACGACCCGATCCACGTCACCGGCGACGACCCGGCCGCCGTGCACCGCGCCATGGCGCACGCCATGGACACCGCCCTCGACCGCGTCGCCGCCTTCCAGCGCGCCGCCCGCGAGGACGGCGCGACCGAGCGCCCCCGCTGGCCGATGATCGTGCTGCGCACCCCGAAGGGCTGGACCGGCCCCGCCGAGGTCGACGGCGAACCCGTCGAAGGCACCTGGCGCGCCCACCAGGTCCCGCTGGCCGGCGTCCGGGACAACCCCGAGCACCTGCGCCAGCTGGAGCGGTGGCTGCGCTCCTACCGCCCCGAGGAACTCTTCGACGAGACCGGCGTCCCGCGCCCCGCCGTCCTGAGCGGCATCCCCGACGGCACCCGCCGCCTGGGCGCCACCCCGTACGCCAACGGCGGACTGCTGCTGCGCGACCTGCCGCTGCCGTCGCTGGACAGCTACGCGGTCGCCGTCGACAAGCCCGGTACGGTCATGCACGAACCGACCCGGGTGCTCGGCGACGTCCTGCGCGACGTCATGGCCGCCACCGCCGACCGGCGCGACTTCCGCCTGGTCGGGCCCGACGAGACCGCCTCCAACCGCCTCCAGGCCGTCTACGCCGCCAGCGGCAAGGCGTGGCAGGGGCAGACCCGGCCCGGCGACGAGGACCTCGACCCGCACGGCCGGGTCATGGAGATCCTCTCCGAGCACACCTGCCAGGGCTGGCTGGAGGGCTACCTCCTCACCGGCCGGCACGGACTGTTCTCCTGCTACGAGGCGTTCGTGCACATCGTCGACTCGATGGTCAACCAGCACATCAAATGGCTGCGGGTGACCCGCCGGCTGCCCTGGCGGGCCCCCATCGCCTCCCTCAACTACCTGCTCACCTCGCACGTGTGGCGCCAGGACCACAACGGCTTCTCGCACCAGGACCCCGGCTTCGTCGACCACATCCTCAACAAGAGCCCCGAGGCGGTACGGGTCTACCTGCCGCCGGACGCCAACACCCTGCTCTCGGTAGCCGACCACGCCCTGCGCAGCCGGGACTACGTCAATGTCATCGTGGCCGGCAAGCAGCCCTGCTTCGACTGGCTGTCGATGGACGAGGCCCGGGTGCACTGCGCGCGCGGCGCCGGCATCTGGGACTGGGCCGGCACCGAGGACGGCAGCCGGGAACCCGACGTGGTGCTCGCCTGCGCCGGTGACGTGCCCACCCAGGAGGTGCTGGCCGCCGCCCAGCTGCTCCGGCACCACCTGCCCGACCTCGCCGTCCGCGTGGTCAACGTCGTCGACATCGCCCGGCTGCTGCCCAGCGGCGAACACCCGCACGGCATGAGCGACTTCGAGTACGACGGCCTGTTCACCCCCGGCAAACCGGTGATCTTCGCCTACCACGGCTACCCCTGGCTGATCCACCGCCTCGCCTACCGGCGCACCGGCCACCAGCACCTCCATGTGCGCGGCTACAAGGAGATCGGCACCACGACCACGCCGTTCGACATGGTCGTCGGCAACGACATGGACCGCTACCGCCTGGTCATGGACGTCATCGACCGGGTCCCCGGCCTGGTGGTGCGGGCCGCCGCCGTCCGGCAGCGGATGGAGGACGTCCGGCTGCGCCACCACGCCCACATCCGGGAGCACGGCGTCGACCTGCCCGAGGTCGCCGACTGGACCTGGACGGGCTGAGCACCGCCGCCGGGACCCGCGAAAGGAGCACACCGTGACCGCGACCGCCGCCTCGACCTGGGAGTATCACGGCTACCACCCCGCCGAGGAGCGGCTGCGGGAGTCGCTGTGCACGCTCGGCAACGGCTGCTTCGCCACCCGCGGCGCACTGCCCGAGTGCGCCGCGGACGACGTGCACTACCCGGGCACCTATGTGGCCGGCTGCTACAACCGGCTCACCTCGTCCGTCTCCGGACGGCGCATCGAGAACGAGGACATGGTCAACCTGCCGAACTGGCTGCCGCTGCGCTTCCGGGTGGCGGGCGGCGAGTGGCTCACCCCGGACACCGCCGAGGTGCTCAGCCACCGGCAGGCGGTGCACCTGGACTCCGGACTGCTGGAGCGGCACACCCGGTTCGGCCTCGGCGAGCCGGGCGTGCTCGCCGTGCGGCAGTTGCGGCTGGTGCACATGGCCGATCCCCATCTGGCCTGCCTGCGCACCGAGTTCACGGCCGAGACCGGCGCCCTGGACCTGGAGGTGGAGGCGGCCCTTGACGGCGGTGTCAGCAACTCCGGGGTGCCGCGCTACCGGGACCTGGCGGGCCGTCACCTCACCCATGTGCACACCGGCGACGCCGGACCCGGCATGGTGTGGCTGCGCTGCCGCACCCGCACCTCGGACATCCGGATCGGACTGGCTTCGCGGCTGACCGCCGACGTCCCGGCCGAACCGGCGGCCGAGAAGCTGCGGGCCGTCCAGCGGCTGCGGCTGCCGCTGCGCCCCGGCCGCCCGGCCGTCGTCGACAAGACCGTCGCCCTGCACACCTCGCGCGACCCGGCGATCAGCGACCCGCTCCAGGCCGCCGTCGACCGGGTGGCCCGTGCGCCCGGCTTCGACGCGCTGCTGCGCAGCCACGGCACCGCCTGGGCCCAGTTGTGGCGCCGCGCCGAACTGGACGTGCCCGGGGAGGCGGGTGCCATCCTGCGCCTGCACCTCTTCCACGTCCTGCAGACCCTGTCCCCGCACACCGCCGACCGGGACGTCGGCGTCCCGGCGCGCGGCCTGCACGGAGAGGCGTACCGGGGCCATGTCTTCTGGGACGAGCTGTTCGTCCTGCCCTACCTCAACCTGCACTTTCCCGAGGTGTCCCGGGCGCTGCTGCACTACCGGCACCGCCGCCTGGAACGGGCCCGGGCGGCGGCCCGCGCGATCGGCCGGCGGGGTGCGCTGTACCCGTGGCAGAGCGGCAGCGACGGACGCGAGGAGACCCAGCAGCTCCACCTCAACCCGCGCTCCGGCCGCTGGCTGCCCGACCACTCGCACCTCCAGCACCATGTCGGCTCGGCCATCGCCTACAACGTGTGGCAGTACTGCGAGGCCAGCGGCGACGCCGAGTTCCTGCACACCAAGGGCGCCGAGACGCTGCTCCAGATCGCCCGCTTCTGGGCCGACTCGGCGGTCTGGGACGAAGACCTGGGCCGGCACCGCGTCCGCGGTGTCGTCGGCCCCGACGAGTACCACGAGGCATACCCGGACGCCGAGTGGCCCGGCCTCGACGACAACGCGTACACGAACGTCACCGCCGCCTGGGTGCTCACCCGCGCCCTGGAGGTGCTGGCGGCCCTCCCCGAGCCGCGCCGCCGCGAACTGGTCGAACGCACCGAGCTGGACGACGCCGAACTGCAGCAGTGGGAGGACGTCTCCCGCACCCTGCACGTCCCGTTCCACCAGGGCGTGATCAGCCAGTTCGCGGGATACGGCGAGCTCGCCGAACTCGACTGGGCGGGGCTGCGCGAGCGGCACGGCGACATCCGCCGCCTGGACCGGATCCTGGAGGCCGAGGGCGACACCGTCAACCGCTACCAGGCGTCCAAACAGGCCGACGTCCTCATGCTCGGCTACCTCTTCTCCCCGGCCGAACTCCGGTCGCTGTTCGCCCGGCTGGGGTACCGCCTCGACGACGACACCTGGCGGCGCACGGTCGACTACTACCTGGCCCGCACCAGCCACGGCTCCACCCTCAGCGGCCTGGTGCACGGCTGGGTGCTGGCCCGCGCCCGGCGCGCCGAGGCGTGGTCCTACGTACAGGAGGCACTCAAGGGCGACGTCGCCGACCTCCAGGGCGGCACCACCGGCGAGGGCATCCACCTCGGCGCGATGGCCGGCACCCTGGACCTGGTGCAGCGCGGACTGACCGGCCTGGAGACCCGGGCCGGCGCGCTGTGGCTGGACCCGGTGCCGCTGCCGGAACTCTCCTCCTACGGGTTCTCCCTGCGCTACCAGGGGCACTGGGGCGTCCGGCTGCGGCTGGAGCACGAGCTGCTGGAGATCGCCGTACCGGACTCCGGCCGGCTGCCGATCGACGTGCGGCTGCCCGGCCGGACGGTCCGGGTGGAGCCCGGCGACACCTGCCGCCTGGTCCTCCCGGACCGTCCCCGGGCGGGGCTCAGCCCGGCAGCGGATAACTGACCACGCGCGGGGCGCCGTCCGGCCGGCCGTCGGTGTACGTCACGCTGATCCGGCTGAAGTGCCGCTCGCCCGCACCGTTCCCGCCGGTCACCGGCGCCTCCAGCCGCACCGTCACCGGATACGAGCGGAAGGTGCCCGCCGCGCAGTACGGCACGCAGTCGTTGACCACGTTGACACCCCGGCCCACCGCCGTGTCGCCGCCCCACCGCGACCAGTGCAGAGCGTCCAGCCTGCTGTTGCCGTCGCCGCAGGCCAGCAGGTAGGCGCCGGGCCGCACCTCGCCGCGGCCCTGGCAGTCGGCCAGCACCGGACCGCCGGTGCGGTGCCGGTCCGGCTCCGGGGCCGGGGTGGTGGCCGAAGCCGCTGTCAGGGGCGCCGCCGCGAGCGCCGCGGCGGCACCGAGTGTGACGGCCGCCCTCATCGCATGTCCGCGCATGTCCGCTCCTGCCGTTCGACCAGGGACCGCGGTGCTGTGGGTCACGGTCCGTCGTCCGGTACGACGCTACGGCGGTGTCCGCCGACGCACCACTCGGACGGAGTACCGCCCGGTCGCCGCCGGTGTCGGCGGCCCGTCGGTGATCTGTCGGCCGGACCGGGCAGGGTGGGGCCCGCTCGCCGGTCCCGGAGAGCGTCCGCCCGCCGCCGAGGGAGCCGTCCGCCATGCCCACCACCACCGCGCAGCCCTGGGACGTCCACCGGCCGCCCCGCGCCGAGGACCGCACCGTCCTGGTCACCGGCGGCAACGCCGGCATCGGCTACTTCACCGCCGAACAGCTCGCCGGCACCGGGGCCACCGTGGTGCTGGGCAGCAGGAACCCGGCCCGGGCCGCCGTCGCCCTGGACACCCTGCGCTCCCGCGTCCCGGACGCCCGGGTCCGGGCGGTGCGCCTGGACCTGGCCGACCTGCCCTCGCTCGACGGGACCGCGGCCGCCCTCGGGTCCCTCGGGGTGGACCGGCTGGACGCCGTGGTGCTCAACGCAGGCGTCGCGCTCGACGACCCGCCCCGGGCGGAGACCGGCGCCGGTCACGAGCTGATGTTCGCCACCAACCACCTCGGGCACTTCGCGCTGGTCCGGTGGCTGCTGCCGCTGCTCGCGGCGGCGCCCGCGGGCCGGGTGGTGACCACCGGCAGCTTCGCGGCGAAGACCGAGCGGCTCGACCTGGCCGACCTCCAGTCCCGTACCGACTACCGGCCCAAGCGTGCCTACGGGCGGTCCAAGCTGGCGCAGATGTACTTCGGGCTGGAACTCGACCGGCGGCTGCGCGCCGCGGGCAGTGCGGTGACCAGCGTCGTGGTCCACCCGGGCGGTGCCCTGGACGGGCTGACGCCCGCGCGGCGGCGAGTCCACGAACCGGCCGCGGGCACCCGGCTGGGGTCGGCGCCGGCCGCCGTGCTGGTACAGGGCAAGCACGCCGGGGCCTGGCCGGCCGTCCGGGCGGTGCTCGATCCGGCCGTGAGCGGCGGGCAGCTGTGGGGCCCGCGGGTGTTCGGGCTGCGCGGCCGGCCCCGGCTCGAACCACTGTGGCCGCACCTGACGGACACCGCCGTCGCGGCCCGGCTGTGGGAGGCGAGCGTCCGGCTCACCGGGGTCGATCCGGCCGACGGGCTCGGGACGGCCGGCACCTGACGGCGGTCAGAAGGCGACCGGGTCCCGGATCAGCGGGCAGGTCATGCAGTGGCCGCCGCCCCGGCCCCGGCCCAGTTCGGCGCCGACGATGGTGATCACCTCGATGCCGGCCCGGCGCAGCAGGGCGTTGGTGTGCGTGTTGCGGTCGTAGGTGAACACCACCCCGGGCGCCACGGCCACCGCGTTGTTGCCGCTGTCCCACTGCTGCCGCTCGGAGGCGTACACGTCGCCGCCGGTCTCCACGACCCGCAGCGCGCCGAGCCCCAGCGACCGGGCGACCACCTCGGTGAACGGCGTCGCGCCCTCGTCGGTGACCTCGATGCCGGGCGCCTTGTCGCCCGGCCGCAGCGAGAAGGTGTGCACGGCGTCCATGATCTTCGGGTAGAGGGTGACGACGTCCCGGTCGGCGAAGGTGAAGACGGTGTCCAGGTGCATCGCCGACCGGAGCCGGGGCAGCCCCGCGACGATCACCTGCTCGGCGGCGCCCGCCCGGAACAGCGCGGCGGCGACCTGCGTGATGGCCTGCCGCGAGGTGCGCTCGCTCATGCCCATCAGCACCACCCCGCCCCCGACCGGCATGATGTCGCCGCCCTCGAAGGTGGCCTGCCCCCAGTCCCGTTCCGGGTCGCCCCACCACACCGTCGACCCCTGGAACTCCGGGTGGAAGGTGTACACCGCCTTCATCAGCAGTGTCTCGTCGTGCCGGGCCGGGTAGTACAGCGGGTTGAGTGTCAACCCGCCGTACAGCCAGCAGGTGGTGTCCCGGGTGTACAGGGTGTTGGGCAGCGGCGGCATCAGGTACTCGCGCGCGCCGGTCGACTCCCGGGCCAGCGCCACGTACCCGGAGCGGAAGTCGGCGGGCAGGTCGGCGGTGGCCAGCCCGCCGATCAGGAACTCGGCCAGCCGGCGGGGCGTCAGGGACTCCAGATAGGCCCGGGTGGCGTCGATGAGGCCGAGCCCGACCTGATTGGCGACGATCTTCCGCTCCAGCAGCCAGTCCCGCGCCCCGGGGACGGCCAGTGTCTCGGCCAGCAGGTCGTGCAGCTCGACCACCTCCACACCCCGACCGCGCAGCGCCGCCACGAAGTCGGCGTGGTCGCGCTGGGCGTTCTCCACCCACATCACGTCGTCGAAGAGCAGGTCGCCGGAGTTGGTCGGGGTCAGCCGGCGGTGCGCGAGGCCCGGCGAGCACACCAGCACCTTGCGCAGCCGGCCGACCTCGGAATGGACGCCGTACACGGGTGACACGGTGGTGTCGTCGTCGGTCACGGGACCTCCTTGAGAGCCGGGTTCACAGGCTGATCCAGCCGGCCGCCAGCGCGACGACGCCGAGCACCGCGCCGGCGACCGAGACGGCCAGTACCACGAGTTCACCGGGGGAGAAGAGCCGCCGGCCCTGCTCCCGGCGGGCCATCACGAACAGGACGGTCGCCGGGGCGTAGAGGACGAACGAGACCAGCAGGAACTTCGGACCGGCCGCGTACAGCAGGAAGGCGGTGTACAGCGTGGCCAGCAGGGCGACGGGCGTCCGGGCCCGGGCCCGCACCGCGAAGGCGGGCGGCCAGCAGGTACGGGATCAGCGACAGCGCGCTGGTCAGGTTGAGCGCGAAGTCGAAGGCGTCGTCCGAGAAACTGGTGACGATCAGCACCGCCTGGGTGAGCAGCGACGTCATCAGCAGCGCCGGCACCGGCACGTCCACGGCGTTGGCACGGCGCAGGAAGCGCGGCATGTCGTCGTCCCGGGCGGCGACGAAGAGCACCTCGGCCGCCATCAGCGTCCACGCCAGATACGCGCCGAGCACGGACACGATCAGTCCGACGCTGACGAAGACCCGCCCCCAGGTGCCGACGGCCGACTCCAGGACACCCGCCATGGACGGCTGGCGCAGGCCGGCGATCTCGCCCATCGGCATGATCCCGTACGACACGATGGTCACCGAGGCGAAGACCGCGAACACGCTGAGGAAGCCCAGCACGGTCGCCCGGCCCACGTCGGAACGGCGCTTGGCGTGCCGGGAGTAGACGCTGGCGCCCTCGACGCCGAGGAAGACGAAGACGGTGGCCAGCATCGTGCCGCGGACCTGGGAGAAGAGCGATCCGGCGTAGTCGGCGCCGGCGAAGTTGCCGGCGAAGACACCCGGATCGAAGTAGCACAGCGCCAGCACCACGAAGATCAGGATCGGCACCAGCTTGGCCACCGTCACGACCTTGTTGATGGCGGTGGCCTCCTGCACGCCCCGCCGGATCATGAAGAAGAACGCCCACAGCCCGGCCGAGGACAGCACCACCGCCACCGCGGTGTCCCCCTCGCCCAGCTCCGGCCAGATCGCGCCGACCGTCGACATGATCAGCACCCAGTACGTCACGTTGCCGACGCAGGTGCTGGCCCAGTAGCCGAACGCCGAGAAGAAACCCAGGTACTCGCCGAAACCCGCCTTGGCGTACGCGTACACCCCCGCGTCCAGATCGGGCCGGCGCACCGCCAGCGACTGGAAGACGAAGGCCAGCGTCAGCATGCCCGCCCCGGCGATCGCCCAGGCGATCAGCGCCCCCGCGACCCCGGTCTCCTCGGCGAACCGGCTCGGCAGCGAGAAGACGCCCGCGCCGACCATCGACCCGACGACCATGGCCGTCAGGGTGAGCAGCGGCAGCTTGGCGGCCGGCGGGTGCCGGCTCTCGGTGCCGGACGGGGCGGCCTGCGGCATGTCGTCCCTCGGGATCGCTGGGCATTGCGACCACTGTGTCCCAGGTGATCGGCGCGGGCACGTCGGCGGCGGGACGGTCAGCGCCCGGTGCGCAGGTCGACGCCGTGCCGGGCCAGGGACAGCACACCGAGGACGACCAGGGCGACGCCGAGCGCCATCGGCAGCAGCCACCAGCCGGTCCGCAGCTGTTCGAGGTAGAGGAACACCCCGAGCAGCAGGCTGACCGTCGCGTCCCCGAGGGTGAGGGCGGGCTGCGAGGCGACCAGCGGACCGCCCTGCATGGAGTGCTCCAGCAGGAGGACGGCGCCCACCCCGGCCGCGGCGAACGCGTACGTCTGCCACGCGGTCAGGAACCCGGACACCCCGTCCGTGCCCAGCACCCGCATGGAGTCCTTCATCAGCGCCGCCGTCAGCGCGTAGCACACCGCGGTGGCCGCGCCCAGGCAGCCGGCCCGGGCCTTGCCGACCGGGCGCCGCAGCCCGGCCCCGGCCAGCAGCACGGCCGCCACCGCACAGGACGCCAGCCCGACCGCCCAGCGCGCGCCGGACACCTCGCCCTGCCCGCCGTACGGCGCCGCCGCCCCCAGGGCGATGCCGAGCCCGGCCACCACGGCGGCCACCGCGCCCCACATCGCGGGCGGCAGCCGGCGCCCGGTGGACAGCGAGGCCAGCAGCAGCGCCAGCGGGAGTTCCAGCACGAACAGCGGCTGGACCAGGGAGAGCGGGCCGGTCGCCAGCGCCGCCGCCTGGCCCACCCCGGCGAGGATCACGGCGAGCATCCCGGCGAGCCAGACCGGCCGCCGCAGCAGGTCCAGGACGAGCGAGGGGCGGAACCCCTGGGACTGCGGCACGGTCAGCGCGGCCCGCCGCTGGAGCACGGTGGCCGTGGCGTTGCTGAGTGCGGCCAGGAGCGCGAAGAGGACCGACAGGAGGAGGACACCCATCCACCGATCCTCACCGCGCACCGCGCCGGGCGCGCGCCGGGACTTCAGAAGGGGTAGTCGGCGAGGTCCGGGCGGACGGTGACCCACTGGGTCTCGGTGAACGCCTCGACGTTGGCGGCGGCGCCGCCGAACCGGGAGCCGGTGCCGGACGCCTTGACCCCGCCGAACGGGGCGTTGGGTTCGTCGTCGACGGTCTGCTCGTTGATGTGGACCTTGCCGGAGTCGATCCGGTCGGCCAGTTCCATGGCGGTGCCGACGTCGCCGAGGATGCCGACGGACAGCCCGTACTCGCAGTCGTCGACGATCCGCGCGGCTTCGTCGAGGGTGGTGAAGCCGATGACCGGCGCGACCGGGCCGAAGATCTCCTCGCGCCAGGCCGGCATGTCGGTGGTGAGGCGGGTCAGCACGGTGGCCCGGTAGCAGGCGCCGGTGATCTCGCCGCCGGTGGCCAGTGTCGCGCCCGCCGCGACGCTGTCGGTGACGATGGCGTGCACCCGTTCCAGTTGCCGCCGGTCGATGAGCGGGCCGAGGGCCACGTCCTCGCGGGCCGGGTCGCCGACCGGCAGCGCCTCGGCCTTGGCGGCGAGCGCGGCGGTGTACTCCTCGATCAGCGACTCGTGCACGATGTGCCGGCCGGTCGTCATGCAGATCTGGCCCTGGTGCAGGTAGGAGCCGAACGCGCCGGCGGCGGCCGCCTTCGCGACGTCCGCGCCGGGCAGCACGACCAGGGCGTTGTTGCCGCCGAGTTCGAGGTGGGCCCGCTTGAGCAGCCGGCCGGCCCGTTCCCCGATCGCCCGGCCGACCGGCGTGGACCCGGTGAAGGAGACGACCCGCACCTCGGGTGCCTCGACCACCGCCTGCCCCACCGCGCCGTCGCCCGGCAGCAGGTGCAGCAGACCGGGAGGCAGGCCCGCCTCCTGGAAGACGCGCGCGATGACGACCCCGCCGCTCACCGCCGTGCGCGGGTCCGGCTTCAGCAGCACCGCGTTGCCCAGGGCGAGCGCGGGCGCCACCGAGCGCAGGCCGAGGATGAGCGGGAAGTTGAAGGGGGCGATGACGCTGACCACGCCGGCGGGGCGGCGCCGCGCGAACGACCAGCGCGGCGTCTGGGAGGTGAGCACCTCGCCCTGCGGATGGCTGGGCAGCCCGGCGCACTCGAAGCTCTCGCCGATGGCGAGCCCCACCTCGAAGGCCGCCTTGGCCCGTACCGAACCGGCCTCCCGGATCAGCCAGTCCTCGATCTCGGCGGCGTGCTCGGTCAGCAGCTCGCCCGCGCGGCGCAGCACCGCGGCCCGCCGCCGCGGCGGCGCGGCCGCCCACGCCCGCTGCGCCTCGGCGGCCCGGGT
>NZ_JBFAAP010000050.1:0-52123 GCF_040639815.1 Streptomyces sp. NPDC023723 | reverse complement strand
CCGCGGGCGTCGGCGGCGGGGTGGGCTGCGGTGGGGTGGGGGGAGGGGGCGGCACGGTTCCGGTGCTGGTCGGCGGGACGGTGGGCGGGAGGGGGCCCGGCTGTGGTCCCGGCGTCCGGCGCTGGGCCGGCGCGGCGGGCGGAATGGGGGGACGGGACGGTGGCGGGGGAACGGAGGCACGTCGCGCTTCCGTGCTCATGCACCCCCCGTTTCCTCGTGCCCGTGCCGTCCTCGTCGGCGGGCCGTGTCCTGCTGCCCTGGCCCGGCCCGGACACCTCGCGTCCGTCCCGGGTATGTACCCGCACGGCCGGAAGAACCCTCCCGGTGGCGGCGCCGGACCCGTGCCCGAACGCCTGAGACGTGCGTGCGCGTCACTCTACGGCGTGACCCCGTACCGCGGGGAACCAGTCCACGCGCTCGCGGCATTGGCCCGGAACGTCCCCCTACCCTGCGGTAATCCGGTCTGGCAGGCTGCCTTTATGACCCCTCGCTCCGCCGACCGGGCCCGTTACGACCGGGCCACCGCCGAGCTCGACGCCCCGCTCGCGATCGTGGACCTGGCGGCGTTCGACGCCAATGCCGAGGACCTGGTGCGCCGGGCCGGCGGCAAGCCGGTCCGGGTCGCCAGCAAGTCCGTCCGCTGCCGCGCGCTGCTCGAACGCGTGCTGGCCCGGGACGGGTTCGCCGGCCTGATGTCGTTCACCCTGGCCGAGTCGCTGTGGCTGGCCCGCTCCGGTTTCGAGGACGTACTGCTCGCCTACCCGTCGGCGGACCGCGCCGGGTACGCCGAGCTGACCGCCGATCCAAAACTGGCCGCCGCGGTGACCGTGCTGATCGACGACCCCGCGCAGCTGAACCTGATCGACGCGGCCCGCGACGGCGGCCGCGAAGTCGTACGGGTCTGCCTGGAGTTGGACACCTCGCTGAAGCTGTTCGGCGGGCGGGTGCGGGTCGGTGCCCGGCGCTCCCCGCTGCACTCCCCCGCCCAGCTCGCCGACCTGGCCCGGGCGGTGGCCCGGCGGCCCGGGTTCCGGGTGGTGGGGATCATGGCGTACGAGGGTCATGTGGCCGGCGTCGGGGACGCGGTCGCCGGGCGTCCGCTGCGGTCCCGGGCGGTGCGGCTGATGCAGGCCGCCGCCCGCCGCGAACTGGCCGAGCGGCGCGCCGAGGCGGTGCGCGCGGTGCGGGCCGTCGTACCGGATCTGGAGTTCGTCAACGGCGGCGGCACCGGCAGTGTGCAGCACACGGCGGCGGAGGACGCGGTCACCGAGATAGCCGCCGGGTCGGGGCTGTACGTGCCGCGGCTGTTCGACAACTACACGTCGTTCCGGGGCCGTCCGGCGGCGCTGTTCGCCCAGCCGGTGGTCCGGCGGCCGGGGGTGGGCGTGGTGACCGTGCTCGGCGGCGGTTACCCGGCCTCCGGCGCGGCCGGCGCCGACCGGCTGCCGGTGCCGTATCTGCCCGAGGGGCTGCGCTACGACGGTCAGGAGGGGCCCGGCGAGGTGCAGACGCCGCTGCTCGGCTCCGCCGCCGACGACCTGCTCATCGGCGACAAGGTGTGGTTCCGGCACGCCAAGGCCGGGGAGCTGTGCGAGCGGTTCGACGCGCTGCACCTCGTCGAGGGGGACCGGGTGACGGCGACGGTGCCGACGTACCGGGGCGAGGGGCACACCTTCCTGTGATCTACAGGGGTGTGACGTACGCGCCCGAGATCCCGCCGTCCACCAGGAAGTCGGTGGCGTTGACGAAGGAGGAGTCGTCGCTGGCCAGGAAGGCCACCGCGGCGGCGATCTCCGCGGCCTCGGCGAACCGGCCGACGGGGATGTGCACCAGCCGGCGCGCGGCCCGCTCGGGGTCCTTGGCGAACAGCTCCTGGAGCAGCGGGGTGTTGACCGGGCCGGGGCAGAGCGCGTTGACCCGGATGCCCTCCCGGGCGAACTGCACGCCCAGTTCCCGGGACATGGCCAGGACGCCGCCCTTGGAAGCGGTGTAGGAGATCTGCGAGGTGGCCGCGCCCATCCGGGCCACGAAGGACGCCGTGTTGATGATGGAGCCCTTGCCCTGGCGCCGCATGTAGGGGATCGCCGCCTTGCAGCACAGGTAGACGGAGGTGAGATTGACCTCCTGGACGCGCCTCCAGGCCTGAAGCCCGGTCTCCAGGATCGAGTCGTCGTCGGGCGGCGAGATACCGGCGTTGTTGAAGGCGACGTCGACGCTGCCGTAGGTGTCGTACGCCGTCTGGAACAGCGCCTCGACCTGCTCGGGATCGGTGACGTCGGTCCGCGCGAAGAGGCCGCCGGTCGCCTCGGCCGCCGCCTTGCCGCGCTCCTCGTCGACGTCGGCGCAGACCACGTGCGCGCCCTCGGCGGCGAGCCGGCGGGCGGTGGCCAGTCCGATGCCGCTGCCGGCTCCGGTGACGACGGCGGTACGGCCGACCAGGCGGCGGCAGACAGGGGTGTCGGTCACTTGGGGGAACCCTCCGTGCTGAGGAAGACGTTCTTGGTCTCGGTGAAGGCGGTCAGCGCGTCCGGGCCGAGTTCGCGGCCGATGCCGGACTGTTTGAAGCCGCCGAACGGGGTCCAGTAGCGGACGCTGGAGTGCGAGTTGACGGACAGGTTCCCGGCCCGGACTGCGGCCGAGACGCGCAGGGCGCGGCCCACGTCCCGGGTCCAGATGGAGCCGGACAGGCCGTGGTCGATGTCGTTGGCGAGGGTCACGGCCTCGGTCTCGTCCGCGAAGGGCAGCACGACGGCGACCGGTCCGAAGACCTCCTCGACGGCCACCCGGGCGTGCGGGTCGACGCCGGTGAGGACGGTCGGCGGGTACCAGAAGCCGGGGCCGGCCGGGGCCTTGCCGCGGATGCCGGCGGCGCCCTCGGGGACGTAGGAGCGGACCCGGTCGCGCTGGGCGGCGGAGATCAGCGGGCCCATCTCGGTGCGCTCGTCGGCCGGGTCGCCGACGACGACCGACTCGACGGCGGGGGCGAGCAGGTCCAGGAAGCGGTCGTACACCCGGCGCTGGACGAGGATGCGGGTGCGGGCGCAGCAGTCCTGGCCGGCGTTGTCCAGGAAGGACATGGGGGCGGCGGCCGCGGCGGCCTCGAGGTCGGCGTCGGCGAAGACGATGTTGGGGCTCTTGCCGCCCAGTTCGAGGGTGACGCGTTTGAGGTGGGCGGCGCTGCGGGCCAGGACCGCCTTGCCGACCGCCGTGGAACCGGTGAAGACGATCTTCGCCACGTCCGGGTGCTCGACCAGCGCGTGGCCGGTGATCGGGCCGTGGCCGGGCAGGACCTGGAAGAGGTGCTCCGGGAGACCGGCCGCCAGGGCGAGTTCGGCCAGCCGCAGGGCGGTCAGCGGGGTGGTCTCGGCTGGCTTGAGGAGGACGGCGTTGCCGGCCGCGAGCGCGGGAGCGGTGCCCCAGGCGGCGATCGGCATCGGGAAGTTCCAGGGGGCGATGACGCCGACCACGCCCAGTGGTTCGAGGATGGTGACGTCGAGGCCGCCCGGCACCGGGATCTGCCGCCCGGTCAGCCGCTCCACTCCGCCTGCCGCGTAGTCGAGCAGGTCACGGACGTTGCCGGCCTCCCAGCGGGCGTTGCCAAGAGTGTGTCCGGCCTCGCGGACCTCCAGGCGGGCCAGTTCCTCCAGGTGCTCGTCGACGGCGCCGGCGAACCGGCGCAGCAGCCGGGCGCGGTCGCCGGGGGCCAGCGCCGCCCAGGCGGTCTGGGCGCGGGCGGCCCGGGCGACGGCCGCGTCGACGTCGGCGGGGGTGGTGGCCGGGACGGTCGCGACCAGTTCCTCGGTGGCGGGGTTGAGTACCTGCAACTCGTCGGTCACGGCGGGCCTCACATGCGTTCGAAGGAGCGGCGCAGCTCCCAGTCGGTGACGGCGGCGTCGAAGGCGTCCAGCTCGACGCGCGCCATGTTGCGGTAGTGGTCGACCACCTCGTCGCCGAAGGCGGCCCGGGCCGGCGGGCTGTTCTCCCAGCGCGCGGCGGCCTCGCGCAGGGTGGTGGGGACGTTGGCGTAGCCGGCCGTGTAGGCGTTGCCCGCGCAGGGCTCGGGCAGTTCGAGCCGCTGTTCCACACCGTGCAGGCCGGCGGCGACCATGCCGGCGACCGCGAGGTAGGGGTTGACGTCGCCGCCGGGGAGCCGGTTCTCGAAGCGCAGGGAGCGGCCGTGGCCGACCACGCGCAGCGCGCAGGTGCGGTTGTCGTGCCCCCAGGCGACGGCGGTCGGGGCGAAGGAGCCGGGCTGGAACCGCTTGTAGGAGTTGATGTGCGGGGCGTAGAGGAGGGCGAAGTCGCGCAGGACGGCGAGTTGTCCGGCGAGGAAGTGCCGCATGAGCGGGGACATGCCGCCGTCGGGGCCGGGCATCGCGGCGGCGCCGTCCGCGTCGGTGAGCGAGAGGTGGATGTGACAGGAGTTGCCCTCGCGCTGGTCGTACTTGGCCATGAAGGTCAGCGAGACGCCCTCCTGCGCGGCGATCTCCTTGGCGCCGGTCTTGTACAGGGCGTGCTGGTCGCAGGTGACCAGGGCCTCGTCGTAGCGGAAGGCGATCTCGTGCTGGCCCGGGTTGCACTCGCCCTTGGCGGACTCGACGGTCAGGCCGGCGCCGGCCATCTCGTTGCGGATGCGGCGCAGCAGGGGCTCGACGCGGCCGGTGCCGAGGACGGAGTAGTCGACGTTGTACTGGTTGACCGGGGTGAGGCCGCGGTAGTTCGCGTCCCACGCCTGCTCGTAGGTGTCCTTGAAGACGATGAACTCCAGCTCGGTGCCGACCTGGGCGGTCAGGCCGTGTTCCGCGAGGCGGTCGAGCTGGCGGCGCAGGATCTGGCGGGGCGCGGCGCGGACCGGGGAGCCGTCCGCCCAGGCGAGGTCGGCGTGCACGAACGCGGTGCCGGGGTGCCAGGGGACGCGGCGCAGGGTGGTCAGGTCCGGGCGCATGGCGAAGTCGCCGTAGCCGCGGTCCCAGGAGGACATGGCGTAGCCGTCGACGGTGTTCATCTCGGCGTCGACGGCGAGGAGGTAGTTGCAGCCCTCGGTGCCGTGGTGCAGTACCTCGTCGAGGAAGAACCGGGCGGCGAACCGCTTGCCCTGGAGCCGCCCCTGCATGTCCGGGAAGGCCAGCACGACGGTGTCGATCTCGCCGCCCGCGACGAGGGCGTGCAGTTCCTCGACACCGAGCGGGGGTGTGCGGTCTGCCACGGAGGACTCCTCGGGCTTCCTTGTCGGGCCGGGAGCCATAAGGTATTGCCCACGACCATTGGTTGGGAAGGGGGCACGGCCGCATGCCGGGAACGACCGGGGGCGCGGGGGCGGACCGGCTGGCGGCGGTGCTCCGGCCGGTGCGCGCGGGCAACGGCTTCGAGGAGGCGCTGGAGCAGATCCTCCAGGTGGTCCGGCTCGGGCTGGTGCCGGCCGGTGAGCGGCTGCCGGCCGAGCGGGAGCTGGCGGAGCGGCTGGGGATCAGCCGGGTGACGCTGCGCGAGGTGCTGCGGGTGCTTCAGGACGAGGGGCTGGTGACGGCCCGGCGCGGGCGGTACGGCGGCACGTTCGTGCTGCCCCGCGCGGCCACCGGCGGCGCGGACGAGCTGCGGCGCCGGGTCGCCGAGGTCGACCTGGAGGACGTCCTGCGGTTCCGGGAGGTGCTGGAGGTGGGCGCGGCCGGGCTGTGCGCGGCGCACGGGGTGGCCGGGGAGCGGGCGGCGCGGCTGCGGGCGGCGCTGGCCCGCACGCGCGACGCGCCGCTGACGGAGTACCGCCGGGTGGACACGCTGCTGCACCTCACCGTGGCCGAGCTGTCCGGTTCGCCGTCGCTGAGCGCGCAGTACGCGGCGGTGCGGGCGAGTGTGAACGGGCTGCTGGACTGCATCCCGCTGCTGGTGCGCAACCTGGAGCACTCGCAGCGCCAGCACACCGCGCTGGTGACCGCGGTGCTCGACGGCGACCCGGCCGGGGCGCGGGCGGTGATGCGGGAGCACTGCGCGGGCACGGCGGCGCTGCTGCGGGGGTTCTTGACGTGAGGTCCGTCCCGCGAGCACCGCGTTCAAAGGCTCGACACGAGTCCTTTGGACAGAGTCCGTCCTTCACGTCCTTCACACGAGTACACGAGTACGCGGGTCCTTGCACGAGTCCTTTGACGATCTTTACGGGAGGCACCGGATGCCGGACAGGCCGCTGATCGGGGTCAGTACGTATCTGGAGGCGGGGGTGCGCTGGGGGGTGTGGGAGCTGCCGGCGGCGCTGCTGCCGCCGGACGCGCCGGAGCACGCCGCGGCGGTCGTCGCCCGGCTGGACGGACTGGTGATCGCGGGCGGCCCGGACGTGGACCCGGCCCGCTACGGCGCCGAGCGCGACCCGCGCACCGGCCCGCCCGCCGCGGCCCGGGACGCCTGGGAGCTGGCGCTGATCGAGGCGGCGCTCGCCGCCCGGCTGCCGCTGCTGGGCATCTGCCGCGGCATGCAGCTGCTGAACGTGGCCCTGGGCGGCACTCTCGTCCAGCATCTGGCCGGGCACGCCGAGGTGGTCGGTGTCTTCGGCGGCCACCCGGTCGAACCGGTGCCGGGCACCCGCTACGCCGGGATCGTCCCGGAGACGGCGCCGGTGCCGACGTACCACCACCAGGCGGTCGACCGGCTCGGCGCCGGTCTGGTGCCGTCGGCGCACGCGGCGGACGGCACGGTGGAGGCGGTGGAGCTGCCGGCCGCCGACGGCTGGGTGCTGGGCGTGCAGTGGCACCCGGAGATGGGCGAGGACGTGCGGGTGATGCGGGCACTGGTGACGGCGGCCGCCGCCGGCTGAGGTCAGCGGGGGTCGAACCGGACCCAGGTGGTGAGCAGGGCGCTCGGGTCGGGCCCGGTGGGGAGTCCTCGGGGTCCGCGCCGCGCCCGGTCCGTGCCGTGCCGGAACAGGGCGCCGCGGCGCGGGTCTCGCCCAGGTGGCTGCGGTCGGCCGGGGCGTCGGCGTCCTGGTAGTGCGGGTTGATCTGGCACGGCAGCAGGCGCAGGGTCGGGCACGCCAGGTTGGCGCCCGCGCCGGACCCGAGGCAGACGGTGCCGGCGGCGACCCCGGCCCCTTGAGGCCCCCCGCCTCACCCCCGCGTCAGCGACAACAACTGCCGGGCCGGTCCGGCGGGCCGGTGCCCCGTCGGCCAGACCGCCTTCAGGTCCCGGGCGAGCGAGACGTCCTCGACCGGCACCCGGACCAGGCGCCGCAGCGCCAGTTCGTCGCCGAGGGCGAGTTCGCTGAGGACCGCCGGGCCGGCGCCGCCGACGGCCGCGGCCTTCACCGCGGTGGTCGACGACAGCTCGATCAGCGGCCGGGCCAGCCCGCCCAGCGCGGCGTCCAGCACCTGCCGGGTGCCGGACCCCTTCTCCCGCAGGATCAGCGGTGTCGCGGCCAGCTCGCGCGCGGCCAGCGGACGCCGGCGGCGGGCCCAGGGATGGCCGGGCGCGGTGACCACGATCAGCCGGTCGTGGCCGATGACCGCCGAGTCCAGGCCGCCCGGCACGCTCACCCCCTCCACGAACCCCAGGTCGGCCTCGCCGGCCAGCAGCCGCTCGGCCACCACCGACGAGTTCCCGGCCAGCAGCGACACCGCCGTGTCCGGGCGCTGGCCGCGCAGCGCGACCAGCCAGCCGGGCAGCAGGTACTCCGCGATGGTCATGCTCGCCGCCACCCGCAGCCGCGAGTCCCGCCGGTCGCGCAGCGCCTGCGCCCCCGCGTCGAACGCCTCCGCCGCCTCCACGATCAGCCGCGCCCAGTCGGTGACCAGCGCACCGGCGTCGGTGAGCCGGGAGCCGCGCGGCGACCGGTCCACCAGGGCGACGCCGAGCTGGCGTTCCATGGACCGGACCCGGCTGCTGGCGGCCGGCTGGCTGATGCCCAGTTCCCGCGCCGCCCCGCCGAGGCTGCCCAGCTTGGCCACCGCCAGCAGCAGCTCCAGGGCGCCCAGATCGGGCACCCGGTGCGCCAGTCCCGCCGTGTGCGGCCACCCGGACATGTCCTCACCACCCCGACTCTCCGCACCGCTCATAACTCCAGCTTATGCCCTCATAGGGAAGTGCTCCCTGGTCAGCGTGGTCCGCCCCGGCGACCGTGGGGTCATGGTCACCGCGATCCGTCCCCTTCGTCCGCACCCCGGTCCCCTTGCGTCCGCGCCCCGCTGCCCCGCCGTCCGCGGGCTCGGCCCCAACTGGTACTCCTGCGTCATGGGCACCGCCATGGTCGCCTCCGCCGGGGCCGGGCTCCCCTGGCAGCCGCCGGGGCTGCGCACCGGGTGCGCCGCCGTCTGGACGCTCTCCCTGGCGCTGCTGGTGACCCTGCTCGCCGCCCGGGCGCTGCACTGGCGCCACCATCGCGACCGGGCCCGTGCCCAGCTCCGGGACCCGGCGTCGGCCCCGTTCTACGGCTGCCTGGCGATGGCGCTGCTGTCCGTCGGCGGCGGCGCGCTCACCGTCGGCCGGGACTGGATCGGTCTGCCCGCCGCGGTGGCCCTGGACACCGTGCTGTTCGGCGCCGGTACGGCCGTCGGGCTGGCGGCGGCCGTCGCCGTCCCGTACCTGATGGCCACCGGCCGCCGGACCGGCCCCGGGCAGGCGGCGCCCGCGTGGCTGCTGCCGCTGGTGGCGCCGATGGTGTCGGCGGCGCTCGGGCCGCTGCTGGTGCCGCACCTGCCGGCCGGGCAGCCGCGCGAGACGCTGCTCGCGGCCTGTCTGGCGCTGTTCGGAGCGAGTCTGCTCGCGACCCTGCTGACGCTGCCGCTGATCCTCGCCCGGCTGCTCACCGGCGACCCGCTGCCGCCCGCCCTGACCCCGACCCTGTTCCTGGTCCTCGGCCCGCTCGGCCAGTCCACCACCGCCGTCGGCAACTTCGCGGACGCCGCGCCCGGCCGGGGCACCGCCCTGCTGGCCGTCCTCTACGGCGTCCCGGTGATGGGCTTCGCCCTGCTGTGGCTCGCGTCGGCCACCGCGCACGTGGTCCGGGCCCGCCGGCACGGCATGCGGTTCTCGCTGACCTGGTGGTCGTTCACCTTCCCGGTGGGCACCTGCGTCACCGGCGCCGGCGCCCTGGCCCGGCACACCGGTCTCGCCGGCTGCGCGGCCCTCGCCCTGCTCCTGTACGCGGTGCTGGTCGTCGCGTGGTCGGTGGCGGCCGTGGGGACAGTGCGCGGGATCGCCGGCGGGGGGCTGCTCGCGGCGCCCAGGTGACCCGCCGGCGCGGCGCCGGGACCGCTCGCTCAGCGGTGCGGCCGGTCCCGTACCGCCTCGATGTGTTCGGCGACCGCCACCACGATCAGCCGGGTGTCGGGGACGGTGGCCCGCCAGCGGTGCCGGACCCCGCCGGTGAGGTACAGCGTGTCGCCGCGGCCCAGGCGATAGGCGCGGCCCTCCGCCTCGATCTCGACGGCGCCCTCGGCGACGTACATCAACTGGTCGTTGCGGTACTGGAGTTCCCGGCCGGCGTCGTGGTCGCCGGTGAACTCCGAGGCGTGCATCTGGTGGTGGCCGCGCACCAGCGAGCGCACCCGGGGCTCGGGCTCCGGTCCGCCGTCCTCGGCCCGGACCACGTCCACACTGCACGCGGGGTCGGCGGCGGCCAGCAGTTCCACGGCGGTGGTGCGCAGCGCGTCGGCGACCTTCTCCAGGGAGCCGGTGCTGGGCCGGGCCCGGTCGTTCTCGATCTGGCTGAGGAAGGGCACCGACAGGCCGCTGCGCGCGGCCACGACGGCGAGGGTGAGGTCCAGCGCGCGGCGCCGGCGGCGGACCGCGGCGCCCACCCGAAGGGGCTGTTCTTTGTGGTCGCCCATCGCTCCGGCTCCCTCCTTCACCCGTCGTGTCGGTGTCGTTGTTCCAGTGTCCTTGATGAGTTCTCTGCACCCTACGCATGTTCGGCAAACCGTTTCATGCCGCCGTCACATCGCTGTCATGTCCCCGTGGCACGAACCCACCGGTTCACGCCAGCTATTCCGTCCGGCCCGGGAGCACCTCCGTGCCTCGCCGGCGGATTCCCGTCCCGTATCCCCCGTCCCGGGTCCGGCCCGGATCCGGGACGGGGGAGGCTCGGGCGCGGGCATGGCGCTCCGTGGTTGGCCAAATCCTTACCGTGCCGGCGCCGCCGGGCGCGGGACGGCCCGAGGGGCGGGCCGTCCCGCGCGGTCGATGCGCGGGCGGCCCGCCCCTCGGGCGGCGGTCACCTGGTCGGTTACGCGGCGGTCATCCGCTGCGCGACCTCCGGGTTCTCCTTCAGCCAGGCGGCCACCGCTTCCTCCTCGTGGCCCTGGCCCCGGTCCTTGATCTCGCTCTCCAGGCTGCCGAGCTCGGCCTCGCTCATCTTGAAGTTCTTGATCCACTTCGTGAGCTGCGGGTACTGCTCGGGGAACGACTTGCTGGCGATCGTGTGGATCGTGTTGTTGTCGCCCCAGAGCTTCTTCGGGTCCGCGAGCTTGGTCAGCTCGTAGTCGCTGTACGCCCAGTGCGGCGACCACAGGACGACCGCGACCGGCTCCTCCTTGGCGATGGCCCGCTTCAGCTCGGCCAGCATGGCCGGCGTGGAGCCGTCGACGACGTCGTACTCCTTGTCCAGGCCGTAGCCGGGCAGGACGTCGTTCTTGAGCAGGTTCATCTCACCGGTGCCCGGCTCGATACCGATGATCTTCCCGTCGAAGAGATCGGCCTTGCCCTTGAGGTCCGCCATGGACTTGACGTCCTTGACGTAACTGGGCACCGCGACCTCCAGCGAGGTCGGTGAGTACCAGGTGCCCAGGTCCGTGAGGTCGTCCTTGCTCTTCTCCCAGAAGTTGGCCTGGGCGTGCGGCAGCCACGCGTCGAAGTTGAGGTCCAGGTCACCGGTGGCGAGGCCGGTGTAGACCGGGCCGACGTCCATCTGCTTGGTGTTGACCTGGTAGCCGCGCTTCTCCAGGACGTTCTTCCAGAGGTAGGTGACGGCGACGTCCTCGTCCCACGGGAACCAGGCCACGTCCAGCGCGCGCTTGGCCTCCGCCGGGTTCGAGCCGGCGCCGGACTCGACCGGGGCCATCTTGTCCACGAACCCGGGGTTGTCCTTCAGCCAGGTCTTGACGGCGTCCTGCTGCTTGCCCTTGCCGGACTTGTTGATCTCGGCCTCGAGGCTGGTGAGCTGGTCCTCCGTCATCTTGAAGCTCTTCAGCCACTTGGCGACCGTCGGGTCGTCGGCGGCGAAGCCCTTGCGGGACAGCGTGTGCACCCCGTCGCCCGAGCCCCAGGCGCCCTTGGGGTCCTTCAGCTTCTTGAGGTCGTAGTCGTTGTACGCCCAGTGCGGCGACCACAGCGGTACGACGATCGGCTCCTGCTTGCTGATGGCCCGCTTCAGCTCGGCCAGCATCGCCGGGGTGGAGCTGTCGACGACCTTGTACTCCTTGTCCAGGCCGTACGCCTTGAGGACCTTGCTCTTCAGCAGGCCCGTCTCACCGGCGCTGGACTCGATGCCGGTGATCTTGCCGCCGAACAGGTCGCCCTTGCCCTTGAGGTCGGCGAGGGTGTTGATGTCCTTCATGTACGCCGGGACGGTCAGCTCCAGCGACGTCTTGTCGTACCAGGCGCCGAGGTCGTCGAGCTTGCTGCCGTACTTCTTCCAGTACTGCGCGTGGGTGGTCGGCAGCCAGGAATTGGTGGCGAAGTCGATGTCGCCCTGCGCGAGGGAGGTGTAGAGCGGCCCGGCGTCGAACTGCTTGGCCTCGACCTCGTAGCCGCGCTCCTCCAGGATCTCCTTCCACAGGAAGGTGGAGGCGACGCCCTCGTCCCAGGGGACGTAGCCGAGGGTGATCTTCTTGCCCTGGCCGACGTTGTCGCCGCTCGCGACCGACTCGGAGTCGCCGGAGCCGCCGAACACGCCCATGCCGCCGGCCACCAGGGCCAGGATCACGACACCGACGACGGCGATCTGCGGGCGCGGCCGGTAGGACCAGATCTTCATGCCGTGCAGGGACCGGGCCCGGGCCACGGCGCGCCGGCCGAGCGGCGAGACCTGGGTGCCCAGCGCGCTGGTCATCCGGTCGAGGTAGATCGCCAGGATCACGATGGCGACGCCGGCCTCGGAGCCGAGGCCCACGTTGAGCTGGCCGATGGCCTCGTTGACATCGCCGCCGAGGCCGCCGGTGCCGACCATGCCGGCGATCGCGGCCATCGACAGGCCGAGCATGATGACCTGGTTGACGCCCGCCATCACGGTGGGCAGCGCCAGCGGGAGCTGGACCCGCAGCAGGGTGTTGCGGGGCGTGGTGCCGAATGCCTCGGCCGCCTCGACCAGTTCCTTGTCGACCTGCCGGATGCCCAGCTCGGTCATGCGCACACCGGGGGCGAGCGCGAAGATCAGGGTGGCGACGATGCCCGCGGAGGCGCCGGTGCCGAAGAACAGGATCGCCGGGATCAGGTAGATCATCGCGGGCAGCGTCTGCATGAAGTCCAGCACCGGCCGGACCACGGAGCTGACCCGGTCCGAGCGGGCCGCCCAGATGCCCACCGGCACGGCGATCACCAGCGCGATGATGGTGGCGACGAGCACCAGCGAGAGGGTGATCATCGCGTTCTCCCACAGTTCGAGGGAGTCGATGAACGCGAATCCGACGAAGGTGAGAACACCGGCGAGCGTGCCGCGCAGCCAGAACGCGATCACCGCGAAGATGCCGGCCAGCAGGAGCGGTTCGGGCGCCTGGAGGACGGCGTTGATGCCGTCGTAGGTGCCGGTGAAGACGGTCTTGAAGAAGTCGAAGAGCCAGGCCACGTGGTCGAGCAGCCAGTCGACCGCGTCGTTGACCCAGGTACCGAGCGGAATCCTAGGCACGGGCCATCACCTTCTCGCCGCCCTTGTCCCGCGGGGTGTCGCACACCCCGGGGTCGGCCTGCTCGTCGCCGAGGAAGCCGACGAGGCGCTGGCGCGGCACGACGCCGACGAGTTCGCCGTCGGCGTTCAGCACGGCCACCGGGTGCGGCACCCGGGCGCTGATCGCGCACAGGTCGGTGAACGACGTCTCGGGCGTGGCGGTCTCGCAGCCGCAGTCGGCCTCGTCGCCGCGCGTCTCGGTCTCCATCACCGCGCCGGCGGTGAGCACCCGGGAGCGGTCGACGTCCTGGGTGAAGGAGGCGACGTAGTCGTTGGCCGGGCGGATCAGGATGTCCTGCGCGGTACCGATCTGCACGATGCGGCCGTCGCGCATCATGGCGATGCGGTCGCCCAGCCGCATGGCCTCGTTGAGGTCGTGGGTGATGAAGACGATGGTCTTCTTCAGCGTCTTCTGAAGTTCGAGCAGCTGGTCCTGCATGTCGCGCCGGATCAGCGGGTCCAGGGCGCTGAAGGACTCGTCCATCAGCAGCAGGTCGGCGTCGGTGGCGAGCGCGCGGGCCAGCCCCACGCGCTGCTGCATACCGCCGGACAGCTCGTCGGGCCAGGACTTCTCCCAGCCGGCCAGGCCGCACAGGGCGAGCGCCTCGTCGGCGCGGCGTTCGCGCTCGGCGCGGGGCACGCCCTGCACTTCCAGGCCGTAGCCGGCGTTGTCGCGGACGCTGCGGTGCGGGAAGAGCGCGAAGTGCTGGAAGACCATGCTGATCTTCTGGGAGCGGACCTCGCGCAGCTTGCGGTCGCCGAGCTCGGTCAGGTCCTCGCCACCGAAGCGGACATGGCCGCCGGTCGGCTCCAGCAGGCCGTTGAGCATGCGCAGCAGCGTGGACTTGCCGGACCCGGACAGGCCCATGACGACGAAGATCTCGCCCGGTTCGACGGTGAAGGACGCGTCGATGACGGCTGCCGTGGTGCCGTCGGCGCGCAGTTCCTCCCTCTCGGCTCCCTGGCGCAGTCGTTCGACTGCCTGGTCGGGTTTTCTGCCGAACACCTTGTAGAGATGTTCGGCCTCAAGCCTGGCTGACACGCTTACCTCTTGGCTCGGGGACAGGGACAAGATCCGAAGACTGGCTAACAGTTGAAGTTTTCAACCAGCTTTGGTTCGGGTGCGCACCTGCCCTGTTCCTTATCGGACAAACACATATGTGATCTGCTTCACTTTCAGGACACGTGTCAGTCACGGCCCGTACACCCCTGCCTCCGTCCGGCGACCCTCGCGTGCGCCCGTCCCGCCCTGCGGCATGATGCGGTGCGTGACCGGACGACTCATGCTCCTCGACACCGCCTCCCTCTACTTCCGGGCCTACTTCGGGGTCCCCGACTCCGTGAAGGCCCCCGACGGCTCGCCGGTGAACGCCGTGCGCGGACTGCTCGACTTCATCGACCGGCTGGTGAAGGACCACCGGCCGGATCACCTGGTGGCCTGCATGGACGCCGACTGGCGCCCGGCCTGGCGGGTGGAGCTGATCCCCTCCTACAAGGCCCACCGCGTCGCCACCGAGCGCCCGGCGGGACCGGACGAGGAGGAGGTCCCCGACACCCTCTCGCCACAGGTCCCGGTGATCGAGGCGGTCCTGGACGCGGTGGGCATCGCCCGCGTCGGCGTCCCGGAGTACGAGGCGGACGACGTGATCGGCACCTACACCGCCCGCGCGGCCGGCCCGGTCGACATCGTCACCGGCGACCGCGACCTCTACCAGCTCGTCGACGACACCCGCGGCGTCCGCGTGCTCTATCCGCTCAAGGGCGTCGGCACCCTCCAGCTGACCGACGAGGCATGGCTGCGCGAGAAGTACGGCGTCGACGGCCGCGGCTACGCCGACCTGGCCCTGCTGCGCGGCGACCCGAGCGACGGCCTGCCCGGGGTGCCCGGCGTCGGCGAGAAGACCGCGGCCAAGCTGCTGGCCCAGTTCGGCGACCTGCCCGGCATCCTGGCCGCGGTCGACGACCCGGCGGCCGGGCTCACCCCGGCCCAGCGCCGGCGGCTGGACGAGGCCCGGCCCTATCTCGCGGTGGCCCCGAAGGTGGTCCGGGTCGCGGACGACGTCCCGCTGCCCGACGTCGACACCGCGCTGCCGCACACCGCCCGCGACCCGGAGTTCCTGAGCGAACTCGCGGCCCGCTGGGGCCTGGGCGGATCACTGCAACGCCTGCTGACCACGCTGGGTTCCTGAGCCCCGGCGGGTTGCTCAGGCGCGCACTGGGAAAGGGATGCTAACTTAGGCAAACCTAACTCATGCTTTGGGAGGCCGTCATGGCAGACCGACCGGGACGCAAGCCGCGGAAGCCGCACTCCGCACAGGTCGTCCGCACCGAACGGCTCACCCCGCACATGCAGCGGGTGGTCCTCGGTGGCGAGGGGCTCGCCGCCTTCTCGGCGGACACCTGCACCGACCACTACGTGAAACTGCTCTTCCCGTCCGGCGGCGCGACCTACCCCAAGCCGTTCGACATGGAGCGGATCCGCGCGGAGTTCCCCCGCGAGCAGTGGCCGGTGACCCGCACCTACACGGTGCGGCACTGGGACGCCGCCCTGCACGAGCTGACCCTGGACTTCGTCGTCCACGGCGACGAGGGCCTGGCCGGCCCCTGGGCGCGGGACGTCCGGCCCGGCGAGACCATCCGCTTCATGGGCCCCGGCGGCGCCTACGCCCCCGACCCCACCGCCGACTGGCACCTGCTGGCCGGTGACGAGAGCGCGCTGCCCGCGATCGCCCGCTCGCTGGAGGCGCTCCCGGACGGGGCGCGCGCCGTCGCCTTCGTGGAGGTCGCCGGCCCCGAGGAGGAGCAGAAGATCGACTCCGACGTGGAGGTCGTCTGGCTGCACCGCGGCGACCGGCCGGTCGGCGAGGCGCTGGTCGAGGCGGTACGGGCGCTGGAGTTCCCCGCGGGCCGGGTGCACGCCTTCGTGCACGGCGAGGCGGGCTGCGTGAAGGAACTGCGCAAACTGCTGCGGGTCGAGCGGCAGCTCCCCCGCGAGGACCTGTCCATCTCCGGCTACTGGCGGCTGGGCCACAACGAGGACGGCTGGCAGTCCTCCAAGCGCGAGTGGAACGCCCAGGTCGAGGCGGAACAGGAGGGCGGCTCCGCGGCTTCCGCGGGCTGACACCCACCCGCGCCGGGCACATCCGCGCCTCCACCACGCACACCGCGCTCGCGCCGGGCACATCCGCCTCCACCACGCACACCGCGCTCGCGCCGGGCACATCCGCCTCCACCACGCGCACCGCCCTCGCGCCGGCCGCCCGGCATCCACCACGGCCGGCCCGGGCGGGGCACTCGCGTCGCCGGCCCGATCGACGCCCAATCGCCACCCGGTCGCGACCTGGCGATACTCCGTCGGCGCCCGGCCTACGAGGCAGCCGTCCCACGCCACCGGACCGCTGCCCTCCCGCGGGGTAGGCACCGTCGCTCCACCGGCCGGCCCCGCCCGCTCAGCCGGCTCAGTCGTCGCTCAGGCGGGCGTGCAGATGCATGTCGTGCCACCCGTCCGCGTGCCGCAGCGCGCTGCGCTTGACCCCCTCCAGCGCGAACCCCGCACCTGCCGCGACCCGGCAGGAAGCCGGGTTGGCGACGGCATGGGTCAGCTCCAGCCGGTGCAGACCGACCTCGAAGGCCCAGCGGGCGAGCGCCACCGTGGCCCGCGTGGCGACTCCCCGCCCACGGGCCGCCGCCGTGGTCCAGTACGCCACCTCGGCCACCCCGTCACCGAGCAGCACATTGCGCAGGGCCACCCGGCCGAGCAGCCGGTCGTCGGCCGCGTCGGCGACCGCCCACTGCGCGTTCCGCTCCTCGGCCCAGGCCCGCCGCCACTCGGCCGTCCAGCCGCGCGCCTCCGCCACGGAGTCGGCGGCCCGGATGTGCCACTGGTGCATCAACGGGTCCTGGAACGCCTCGTAGACGGCGGGCGCGTCCTCCTCCCGCCAAGGACGCAGCAGGATTCCGTCACCGGTGGCGATCGTGGGCTGCGCGGTACGGGACAGCGTGCCGGCAGCGAGAACCGGGCTCGTCAGGTAGGGCATGATCCACATCCTCCCAGCGAGCCCACGCCACCCACCAGCGGTTTCCGACGCCCCGGCCCCGGGCCCCGGTCTCCTACCCGCGGGCTCGCGCTGAGCCGGCGCACACCTACGGCGGGCACAAGCCGCCCACCAGCGCCTTCGCCGCCGCCCCGAGGGCCCCGCCCCCGTACCCTTGGCCCACGATGAGACGCCGCACCCCTCCCCCGCCTTCCCCGCTCCCCCAGCGCGACGGGGTCGACCCGGTGCGGCTGCGACTGCCCGCCGAGGGACCGTGGGCCACGGTCCGCGACCACCTCGTCGAACGCCTCTCCGGCGCGGTGCCCGGCGCAGTCGCCGAAATGTTCGACGCGGGTCTGGTGGTCGGTGCCGACGGCCGCCCGGTCGCGGCCGACGCCCCCTACCGGCCGGGCATGTTCGTCTGGTTCCACCGCGATCTGCCGCCCGAAGTACCGGTCCCCTTCCCGCTGGTCGTCCACTACCGCGACGAGCACATCGTGGTCGCCGACAAACCGCACTTCCTCGCCACCACCCCACGCGGCAGCCACGTCACACAGACCGCCCTGGCCCGCCTGCGCCGCGAACTCGGCGTCCCCACGCTCAGCGCCGCGCACCGCCTCGACCGCCTCACCGCCGGACTGGTGCTGTTCACCGTGCGCCCCGAGGAACGCGGCGCCTACCAGACCCTGTTCCGCGACCGCCGGATCCACAAGACCTACGAGGCCGTCGCCCCGTACGCTCCCGCACTCGCCCTCCCCCGGACCGTACGGAGCCGGATCGTGAAGGAACGCGGAGTGCTGACCGCCCAGGAGACCGAGGGCGAGCCGAACGCCGTGAGCCACATCGAGCTGATCGACCGGCGCCGGTGGCCGACGACGGCACCGGCACCGGCACCGGCACCGTCGGCTGAACCAGAACCGGAACCCGGGCTGGCGCCGTCGCCGGGACCGGCCACAAGCCCGCCACCAACGCCCCCATCTCCCCCGACCGCGCCGACCACAGAGCTGGCCCGCTACCGCCTCACCCCCACCACCGGCCAGACCCACCAACTACGCGTCCACATGACCGCACTCGGCGTCCCGATCCTCGGTGACCCGCTCTACCCGGAGGTGACCGCCCCCGTCCCCGCGGACGACTTCCGGCGCCCGCTGCAACTGCTGGCCCGCGAGCTGGCCTTCACCGACCCGCTCACCGGACGCGAGCACCGCTTCCGCAGCGCCCGCACCCTCACCGCCTGGGCCTCGTACCCGGACTGGGCCGCCGGTGGCGGAGCCCGGCCCGCCGGTCAGTAACCGCGCCACCAGCGCACCAGGCGCCGCCACGCACCGAGCGGACGCTCCTGTTCCACAGGTGCCGTCGCCGCGACGTGGTCGGCGGCGGGCGGCGCCGGCCGGGTCACGACCGGCATGGGCCCCGACTCGCCCACCGGCCGCGGCAGCGGCGCACCCACGTGCCAAGGGGCTTGCTGCGGCGGGGCCGGGGCATGGCTGGGCGCCTGCGTCACATCCTGCGGCGGCTTCGGTTCGAACCGCACCGGCAGCTCCACCAGGTGCCGGGACGCGATCGAGGACCGCCAGCGCAGCTCGTCCTCGGCGCAGGCGAGCTGGACGTCCGGCAGCCGCATCAGCAGGGCGTCGACGCCGGAGTCGGCGATGGCCCGGCCGATGTCCTGGCCGGGACACTCGTGCGGCCCGCCGCCGAAGGCGAGGTGGGAACGGTTGCCCTGCATGCCGGCGGCCAGGTCGGGCCGGATGCGCGGGTCGACGTTGCCCGGCGCGATGCCGAGCAGCAGTCCGTCGCCCGAGCGGATCCGCTGGCCGCCCAGCTCGGTCTCCTGCTTGGCGAAGTAGGCGAAGATCGTGCTGAACGGCGGCTCGTCCCACAGGGACTGCTCGACCGCCTCGGGCACCGTCATCTGACCGCCGCTGAGCTGCGCGCGGAACCCCGGGTCGGTGAGGACCACACGCAGCACGTTGGAGATGAGGTTCGCCGTGTTCTCGTAGGCGGCGAAGAGGATCAGCCGCAGGTGCTCCCGGACCTCGTCGTCGGTGAGGTTCGCCGGATGGTTGATGAGGTGGGTGGTGAAGTCCTCGCCGGGCTCGGCACGGCGGCGCTCGGTGAGGCGGCTCAGTACCTCCATCACATGGGTGTGGCTGGCGAGCGAGGTGTCGGTGCCCTTGAGGGCGTCCCGGGCGGCCTCCACCAGCCGGTCGTCGTACTCGTCCGCCATGCCGAGGAGTTCGCACATCACGGCCATCGGCAGATGTTCGGCGAACTGGCCGACCAGGTCGGCCCGGCCCTCCTCGCAGAACCGGTTGACCAGCCGCTGGGTGTGCCGCCTGATGTGCCGGCGCAGACCGCGGAAGTCGATCGTGGACATGGCCCCGGAGACGGCGCCGCGCAGCCGCTTGTGCTCGTCGCCCTCGACGTGGGAGGCGATGGGCTGCCAGGCGATGTGCGGCATGAGGGGGTGGTCGGGCTTGACCATGCCCTCCTTCAGCGGGGTCCAGATCCGGCTGTCCCGGCAGAACTGCGCGGGCGTGCTCACCATGTGCAGGTTCTCGGAGTGCCCGAGCACCACCCACACGGGCACGTCGTCGTGGATCAGCGCGGGCGCCACCGCCCCGTGCTGTTCCCGCAGCTGTTCGTACAGCTCGTCCAGGTCCTCGGCCTCGTGCAGCCGGTGCAGCCCGCCGGGTCCGAGGCCGTGCGCGGGGCAGCCGGGGGGCGGGCCGGCGGCGGTATCGCCCGTTCCGGTCAGGGAGTGGGTTTCAGACGTCACAGTGGTCGCTCCGGAGCTGAAGTAAGTCAGGTGTCAGGGCTGGGCGGCGGGCGGCGGTCAGGTGAGCGCGCCCGTCATGGCCAGGGAGTGCAGGAAGCGCATCAGGGTCATCAGGACGTCCCGGCTGGAGGCCCGGCGGCGCACGTCGCACTCCATGATCGGGATGTCTTCGGACAGGTCGAGGGCCGTGCGCAGCTCGGCGAGGGGGTAACTGGGCGCGTCCGGGAAGGAGTTGACGGCGACCACGAACGGCACACCGCGCTCCTCCAGTCGCCCCATGACGTCGAAGCTGACCTCCAGCCGGCGGGTGTCCACCAGCACGACCGCGCCGAGCGCACCCTCGAACAGCCCGTTCCAGAGGAACCAGAAGCGTTCCTGGCCGGGGGTGCCGAAGAGGTAGAGCACCAGTTGGTCGGTGATGCTGATGCGGCCGAAGTCCATGGCGACGGTGGTCGCCGTCTTGGAGGCGGAGCCGAAGTTGTCGTCGACCCCGATGCCGGCCTGGGTCATGGTCTCTTCGGTGGTCAGCGGTCTGATCTCGCTGACCGATCCGACCATGGTGGTCTTGCCGACGCCGAAACCGCCCACGATGACGATCTTCACGGCGGCCTCGGCCGTGTGCGGCAGCCGGTCCTCCGTCCGCGGGCCGGGAATGGTGTCAGAGTTTTTGAAGTCCATGCATCACCGCTTCGAGGAGGGACCGGTCGGCGACCTTCTGCCGGACGATCGGGGCGCGGGCCTGTACCAGTTCCGCTGCCAGCATCTCGGTGAGCAGTACGGTCACCACGCTGAACGGCAGGCTCAGGTAGGCCGAGAGTTCCGCCACGGACAGGGGCGCGACGCACAACCGGAGCAGGGCGGCCTGCTCGGGCGTCGCCGACGCCGGCGGTTCGGTGCGCGCCACGATCAGTGTCACCAGGTCGATGTCCGCGCGCTCCCCGCCCGCGTCACCGCCGATGACGAACAGCCGCTCGGGATTGCCCGTGACGTTCCCCGTGGAAGATGTGCCCTCCGCGGGGGGCCGGGCGGCGGACGGCTCTTGCGCGGGGAATCGCCTCTGGCGCTGGGGAGGAGTCATACGGTCTGCCCGTTGCGCCGGGCGGGACTGGTCAGGTGGGGGCCGATGCGGGCGACCAGGTCCTGCATGCGGTTGCTCATCCGGCCGGGCTCGCAGGTGACGTCGGAGAGCACCGCCAGATAGGCGTTGGGGCCGGCGGCCATCAGATAGAAGTAGCCGCCGTCGATCTCGATGACGACCAGCTTCATCCGGCCGTCGCTGTTCGGGATCTCGTGGGCCACCGCGCCGGCCAGACTCTGCAGTCCGGCGCAGGCGGCGGCCACCCGGTCGGCGGCGTCCGGGTCACCGGAGTAGCGGGCGATGCGCAGTCCGTCGGCGGAGAGCACCACGATCATCTCGATGCCCGGGACGCCGTCGTAGAGATCCCTGAGCATCCAGTCGAACTTGCCTTGCTGCTCGATCACTTGAGGTCTCCCTCGTCGTCGGCCGGGGCGTGGGCCGGCTCATGGGGCGGCTGGGTGAACGCGTCGGGGGCCGGTGCCGGGTCGCCCTTGAGGCCCTCCCAGAAGGCCTCGACCCACTGCCCCGGCAGCGGCTCGTCGTCCGGCTTCCGCTCCGGCTCCGGGGCCGGGGCGGGGGTCGACCAGCGGGCGTTGCGGGCGCGTTCGGCGGCCTCGCGGGCCTCGCGCTCGGCCTCGGCCCGCTCGTAGGCGGCCTGTTCGGCGTAGCGCTGGGTGAGCGGCATCTTGACCCGGCTGCGGCGCTGCGGCAGGCCGCCCGCCGTCCACTCGGTGACCTCGGGGACGTCGTCCTCCAGGGACACCGTGTCCGGGATCCGCGGGCTGGTGGGGCGGCGCTTCTTGGGCTTGCGCTCGGGGCCGGGGAGCGCGTCCGGGCCGGGCAGCGGGATGGAGGTGGCGCCGATGCCGTGGGCGAGTCCGACGCCGGGCTCGGTGGTCATCATGTTGCTCGGCACGACCAGGATGGCGCGGACCCCGCCGTAGGCGGAGGCGCGCAGCGAGACCTGCATGTCGTACGTCGTGCACAGGCGGCCGACGACGGACAGGCCGAGGCGCGGGTTGCCCGCGAGGTCCTGGAGGTCGGTGCCGCGCTTGGCGGCCTCCAGCATGCCCTCGATGCGCAGCCGGGACTCCTCGCTGAGGTTGACGCCGGCGTCCTCGATCTCGATGGCGACGCCGGTCTGCACCTCGGTCGCGGTGACGTTGACCTTGGTGTTCGGCGGGGAGTAGCGGGTGGCGTTGTCGAGCAGCTCGGCCGCGGCGTGGATGACCGGCTCGACCGCGGTGCCCTTGATGTTGACCTTGGCGATGGAGGCCAGGTGGATGCGGCGGTACTCCAGGATCCGGGACATGGCGCCGCGCAGCACGCTGTACAGCGCCACCGGCTGGGGCCACTGGCGGCCGGGGCGGCCGCCGCCGAGCACGGAGACGGAGTCGGCGAGGCGGCCGATCAGCGCGGTGCCGTGGTCGATGCGCAGCAGGTCGTCGAAGACCTCGGGGTTGCGGCCGTGGTCCTCCTCCATCTCCCGCAGTTCCTTGTTCTGCTGGTGGACGATGGCCTGGACGCGCCGGGCGACGTCGACGAAGGAGCGCGCGGCCGAGTCCCGCAGCGCCTCCTCGTGGTCGATGGTCTCGACCACCGTGCGGATCAGCTTGCGCTGCGGCTCGTGCAGGTGGGCGTAGGACGGGTCGAGGTCTCCGAGGTGGAGCATCACCTCGCGCGGGGTGTTGCCGCGCCGCATGTAGTGCAGCGCGGCCGGGAGGACCTCGTCGACGAGCCGGGCCATGTCCTGGTCGTGGCCGGCGATCCGGCGTTCCAGATACTCCGTGTGACGGGCGTGCTCGGCGCGCAGGGCTCGCAGGAAACGGCCCCGGCGGACCGCTTCGGCGCCCGTCACGATCACCAGCAGGGTGGCCAGGCCACCGCACAGGCCGACCGCGGCCCGGGCCGGGTCCGTCACCACGGCGACGGCGGCCCCGGTCGCCGCCGCCATCAGTATGGCGGGCAGCAACAGGACGCGTGCGTAGGGAAGTTCGCGGTGACCAGGAGGGGATTCGACACTCACCATGTAGGCCCTCTGAAACGAATCGGCTGGGATGGGGAAGCGTGCAGGGGGGTATGTCATGCGGTTGTGGGCTACTTCTACACTTTGGGAACAAACGCGCGGATACACCTCAACTCGGCGCGCTGCGGGCGAGCTTAGTCCGAGCGGATCAACGCCGTGTCATATTCGGCAAGCACCTGAAACGGACACCGGGGCAGGAGTAGCCTCTGTTCCATTTGTACGCTGCGGAGCCATTCGAATACGTAAAGTATCGAAGGACGGACGTGCGATTGTCACTCACCGTAACGAGTGAACCGGCGGGCCGGGACATGACGAGGGCGCCCGAGCGACAACGCTCGGGCGCCCTGAGTTCGTGCCCGGGAGCTACCCCACCGACGAGTAGGCGACCACTCCGCGCAGCAGTCCCTCGACCGCCTTGCGCGCGTTCTTCGGCACGGTCGAGCCGTCGGCGGGCGCGGCGGCCGAGATCTGGCCGAGCACGTCGATGACCTGCTTGCACCAGCGCACGAAGTCGCCGGCGGGCATCTCCGCCTCCCGCAGCACCTCGTCGAGGCCCTTGCCGGAGGCCCACATGTACGCCGCCCAGGCGAAGCCGAGGTCCGGCTCGCGCTGGCCGACCCCCTCGGTCTGGCTGATCCGGAAGTCCTCCTCCAGGGCGTCCAGCCGCCCCCAGATCCGGACGGTCTCGGCGAGCGCGGCCTTCGCCCGGCCCGAGGGCACCTTGGGGGCCATCGCGTCGTCGGCGGCCCGGGACTCGAACACCAGGGCCGAGACACAGGCGGCCAGCTCGGCCGGGCCGAGGCCCTCCCAGACGCCTTCCCTGAGGCACTCGCTGGCCAGCAGGTCCAGCTCGCCGTAGAGCCGGGCCAGCCGCTTGCCGTGCTCGGTGACCTCGTCGCCGCGCAGATAGTCCAGCTCGGTCAGCAGTGCCACGATCCGGTCGAAGGTGCGGGCGATGGTGTTGGTGCGGCCCTCGATCCGGTGCTCCAGCTGCGAGGTGTCCCGCAGCAGCCGGTGGTAGCGCTCCGCCCAGCGGGCGTGGTCCTCGCGGTCGTCGCAGCCGTGGCAGGGATGGGCCCGGATCGCCTTGCGCAGCTGCGCGATCTGCCGGTCGTCGGCCGCCTCGGACCGCTTCTTGCGGGCCCGCTCCGGCGGGATGTGCCCGGCCTTGGTACGCAGCGCGGAGGCGAGATCCCGGCGGGACTGCGGCGAGCGCGGATTGAACGACTTCGGGATCCGCATCCGCTCCAGCGCCTCCACCGGCACCGGGAAGTCCATCGACGCCAGCCGCTTGACCTGGCGCTCCGCGGTCAGCACCAGCGGGCGCGGCCCGTCGTGGTGCTCGAAGCCGCGGTGCCCGTTGGACCGCCCGGCGGGCAGGCCCGGGTCCAGCACCAGGGCCAGGCCCGCGTACTTGCCGGTGGGCACGTGGATGACGTCACCGGGCTTCAGCTTCTCCAGCGCGACGGCGGCCTCGGCGCGCCGCTGCGCCACGCCCTGCCGGGCCAGCTCGGTCTCCCGGTCCTTGAGCTCGCGGCGCAGCCGCGCGTACTCCTCGAAGTCGCCGAGATGGCAGGTCATGGAGGCCCGGTAGCCCTCAAGGCCCTCCTCGTTGCGCTGCACCTGCCGGGAGATCCCGACCACCGACTTGTCGGCCTGGAACTGGGCGAAGGAGGTCTCCAGCAGCTCCCGCGAGCGGTGCCGGCCGAACTGCTCGACCAGGTTGACCGCCATGTTGTACGACGGCTTGAAGCTGGAGCGCAGCGGGTAGGTGCGGGTGCCCGCGAGGCCGGCGAGGTGCTCGGGATTCATGCCGCGCTGCCACAGCACCACGGCGTGGCCCTCGACGTCGATGCCCCGGCGGCCGGCCCGGCCGGTGAGCTGGGTGAACTCACCCGGGGTGATGTCGGCGTGCTGCTCGCCGTTCCACTTGACGAGCTTCTCCAGCACCACCGAGCGAGCGGGCATGTTGATGCCCAGGGCGAGCGTCTCGGTGGCGAAGACGGCCTTGACCAGTCCCCGTACGAACAGTTCCTCGACGACCTCCTTGAAGGTCGGCAGCATGCCCGCGTGGTGGGCGGCGATGCCGCGCTCCAGGCCCTCCAGCCACTCGTAGTAGCCCAGGACGTGCAGGTCCTCGGTGGGGATGGCGGCCGTGCGCTCCTCGACCAGGGCGCGCACCTGTTCCCGCGCCTCCTCGTCGTTGAGCCGCAGCCCCGCGTGCAGGCACTGCTGGACCGCGGACTCGCAGCCGGCGCGGCTGAAGATGAAGGTGATCGCGGGCAGCAGGCCCGCGCTGTCCAGCCGCTCGATGACCTCGGGCCGGCCCGGCGTCCAGATCCGGGAACGCTGTCTGCGCTCCCGCTCGCGGTCGGCCTCACGCATGTGCCGGCCGCGCCTGCGGTCCTGGTAGGACGGCCGGCTGGCCTCCATGCGGGCCATCCGCGTCAAGTCCGGGTTGACAGCCCGCTTGCGGCCCTCGCCCTCCTCGAATAGGTCGTACATCCGGCGTCCGGCCAGCACATGCTGGAACAGCGGGACCGGCCGGTGCTCGGAGACGATCACTTCGGTGGAGCCGCGGACGGTGTCCAGCCAGTCACCGAACTCCTCGGCGTTGGACACGGTCGCCGACAGCGACACGAGCGTCACCGATTCTGGGAGGTGGATGATCACTTCCTCCCAGACGGCGCCGCGGAAGCGGTCGGAGAGGTAGTGCACCTCGTCCATGACCACGTACCCGAGGCCGGTGAGGGTCTGGGAGCCGGCGTACAGCATGTTCCGCAGCACCTCGGTGGTCATCACGACCACCGGGGCGCCCGAGTTCACGCTGTTGTCGCCGGTGAGCAGGCCCACCTGGTCGGTGCCGTAGCGACGGCACAGATCGGCGTACTTCTGGTTCGACAGCGCCTTGATGGGGGTCGTGTAGAAACACTTCCTGCCCTGTTCCAGGGCGAGGTGGACGGCGAACTCGCCGACGATCGTCTTGCCCGAGCCGGTGGGCGCGGCCACCAGTACGCCCTTGCCCGCCTCCAGTGCCTGGCAGGCCTCGATCTGGAAGGGGTCGAGGCCGAAGTCGTACATCTCGCGGAAGGAGGCGAGCGCCGTGGCCTGCTCGGCGGCGCGTTTGCGGGCCGCCGCGTACCGCTCGGCCGGTGAGAGGTCCTCTGTCATCGTGCTTTCGAGCGTACCGGGCCGCACCGACAACAGGACGATCATTATCCGGATCGGTGCCCGGCGGACCGGGGAGCCGCCCAGGTCACGGACGTGCGCCGGGGGCGCCGCGCCCGCATCGGAGCGCGGCGCCGCTCCCGGCTCAGGTCACGTCGTCGTACCCGTTGACCCGGTCCGTGCGGGACTGCTCGGGCAGCGCGGGGCTGGTCGTCACGGGCTCGATCTCGCCGATGTCCTCGGGGGTGAGGTCGAGGTCGGAAGCCTCGTCGTCGGCGGGGCCCAGGGCCTGCCGGCGGTTCCTGCGGCGGTCGTTCAGCAGCGAGAAGGCGACCGCGCCGAAGTACAGCACCCAGATCGGCCCGGCCAGCATGATCATGGTCAGCGGGTCGGTGCTGGGAGTGGCGATGGCCGCGAAGAGGGTGATGCCCAGGATCATCGCGCGCCACCAGCCGAGCATCCGCTTGCCGGTGAGCGCGCCCGTGAGGTTGAGGAAGACCAGGAGCAGCGGGAGCTCGAAGGAGAGGCCGAAGACGAGCACCATGCGCAGGACGAGATCGAGCAGGTCGTCCAGCGGCAGCAGGTTGGTGGTGCCGCCCGGGGTGAAGTCGAGAAGTACCTTCGCGGTGGTGGGAAGGACCGAGTAGGCGAAGTACGCGCCGATGAGGAAGAGCGGGGCGCCGGTGCCGACGAACGCGTAGGCGTACTTCTTCTCGTGCCGGTGCAGCCCGGGCGCGACGAAGCCCCACAGCTGGTACAGCCAGACCGGGGAGGCCAGCACCACGCCGGCCATCAGCGACACCTTCAGCGCGAGCGTGAAGGGGGTGAGCAGACCGTTGATGGTGATCGACGCACAGGGGTCCTCGGACGTCGACCTCGCCAACTGCTCGAAGGTCTGGTCGCAGCCGACCGAGTCGAGGATCGGCTCGGTGAGGAGATTGATGATGTCGTTGTAGAAGAAGGCGGCGACGACGGTGACGGCGACGATCGCCAGCAGTGCCTTCGCGAGCCGGTTGCGCAGCTCACGAAGGTGCTCCGCGAGGGGCATCCGCCCCTCCGGATCCCTCTCCTGTTTGCGGGCGGACTTCAGCAACCCACGTTCCCATCTCGTGCGGGCGGGCCGGAGGTCACCGGCCCCGCGTCAGCGCTTGGTCGTGTCCGTCGGCTCGGTGACCGGGCGGGAACTCGTCACGTCCCCCGGGGCGGCCTGAATGGTGCGCTGCGACGCGGACTGCTCGCCGGTGGTGGGCGGGTCGGCGGGGGCGGCGGACTTGTTGTCGTCCTTCATCGCCTTGGCCTCGCTCTTGAGGATGCGCGCGGACTTGCCGAGCGAACGCGCCATGTCCGGAAGCTTCTTCGCGCCGAACAGCAGGATGATGACGACGAGGATGAGAATGATCTCGGGGGCGCCGAGCCTTCCGAACATAAGTCTTTACCTTCTCACCGAGGCGGCTGGGTGGGGGTGCTGTCCGACCGGTCGGACATGTGTCTGAACGGCCGCGTTGTGCAGCGATCGTAACGCTCAGGGGTAAACGCGAGGCAATCCCTGTGCGTACTCCCGTCCGCGGCCGGGCCTCGTTTTCCGGACCGCGACCAGCAGCGTACCTGTCCCGGCGAGCCGGACGACAGGGCGAAGCGGCCCAAAACGCAAGTCACAGCAGACCACTGCGTCACTCACAGGCGTCTCACAAAGCCCCGGGGACGCCCTCCGGGCCCCTTACAGCGCCTCTGCGGAACGGCCCGCCCGCGCGGCGGCGTGCTCCAGATCCTCCGCCGCCGAACTGATCCGGCGGGTGGATTCGGCCACCTGCCGGCCCAGCCGCCGCGCCTCCACGAACACCCGCACGGCGAGCACCCCGAGGACGGCGAGACCCAGGAACCCCATGGCAACCGCGAACATCGGCCAGAACATGCGGCCGAGCCTAGACGGTCGGGTGCAGCCGCAGGGTGCGGACCCCGCCGCCGGTGAGCAGCTCCACGATCCGCTCCCCGGCCGGCTTGCGCACGGTGACCTGGCAGTCCGGGCAGGTGAACGAGTAGAAGGTGGTGCGGCTGCTGCCGCCGATGGCGAGCCGCAGGGCGCTCGCGGTCAGCTCGAAGTGCCCCCGGCAGTCCGGACAGCCCGCCCGGAACACCACCGGCGCCACGCTTCTCATCCCGGCGAACGCGGACGCCACCGTCATGCCCGCCGCACCGGACCCCGCCGACTCGCTCAAAGCCCTCGCTCCTGCCCGTCACGCACCGCGTCCGCCGCCACCGCGGCCGGTGTCCCGGTCCCGTCGTCATGCACCGCCGACGCGGCCGGGGGTCCGGTCCCGTCGTCGTCCGCCGCCACCGCGGCCGGTGTCCCGGACCCGTCGCCATACGCCGCCGGTGGCCCGGACCCCTCCTCGTACACCGCCGACGCGGCCGGTGTCCCGGTCCCGTCCTCGTACGCCATCAGTGCCCTTCGTGCCGCCTGCCGGGCGCTGTCGGCCAGTTCGAGCGGCGTCACGATCCGGCCGTCCCGTCCCAGGCGCAGCGCCAGGCGCCGGAGCGACGCCGGGTCGGGAGTGCGCAGCGTGATGCGCAGGCCGCCGTCCGGGAGCTCGTCGGCGCTGTCGTGCGGGTAGTACTCGGCGACCCAGCGCCCGCCCGGGCCGACCTCCACCACCACCTCGGGGTCCTCGGCGGCCGGCTGCACCAGCGCCTGGGACAGGTCGCGCGGCTCGATCTCGGGCGGCGCGGACGGCTCGTCGAGGATCTTGATCTCGGCGACCCGGTCGAGCCGGAAGGTACGCCGCGCCTCGGAGCGGCGGCACCACGCCTCGACATAGGTGTGCCCGACGCTGACCAGGCGGATGGGGTCGATCTCGCGTTCGGTGACCTCGTCGCGGGCCGGTGAGTAGTAGCGGATCCACAGCCGGCGGCGCTCGGAGATGGCCCGGTCGACGTCGGCGAAGACGCCGCCCTCGGCCTCGAAGGTGACCGACAGCCGGGAGCTGGCGCCGGCCGCCTCGCCCGCCGCCGCCTCCACCTTGGCGGTCGCCCGCAGCAGCGCCTGCCGGTCGCTCTCGCGCAGGCCGGGCAGGGTGGCCACCGCGCGGGCGGCGACCAGCAGCGCGGTGGCCTCGTCGGCGGCCAGCCGCAGCGGCTCGGCCGCGTCCGCGCCGAGCGCGGCCGGGTTGTGCCACCAGATCCGCTCGCCGTCGGTGTCGATGTCGAGCAGATCGCCGCCGCGGAAGCTGGTGCCGCACATGGGCAGCACATCGAGGTCGGAGACCAGCTCGTCCTCGGTGATGCCGAAGGCGCGCGCGACGTCCTCGATGCGGGCGCCGGGGCGCTCGCGCAGATACGTCACCAGCGACAGCATCCGCCGCGTCTGGTCGATGGCGTTGACGGGCCTGACCGGTTTGCCTGCCACTGTGTTGTCCGTTCCCCCTCAGCCCTTGGCGACGGCACGCAGCCGGTCCACCACGTCGGCCCGCAGCTCGGCGGGTTCCAGGACCACCACGTCCGGTCCGAACTCCACCAGCCAGGCGTCCAGGCCGTGCCCGTACGGAATCTCCAACTCGTCCCAGCCGTCGCCGAGTTCCCGGACCGCCGTGGCTTTCGCCCGAAGGGGGTAGCCGGCGGCCGCCCGCAGCCGGATCAGCGCGGAGCGGTCCGCGGTCTCCCCCGCCCAGCTCGCCACGGTCTCGCGGACGGTGACGACGTCCGGCACGGGGGCGGTGTACCGGGCCCCGCGCGAGCGGACCTTGCCGGTGATCCGGGACAGCCGGAAGACCCGCTCGGCACCGCGGTCCCGGTCGAAGCCCGCCAGGTACCAGTGCCCGCGCCAGCACTCCAGCGCCCACGGCTCGACATGCCGGGTCTCGGGGCGGGCGGCGGTGGCCTTGCGGTAGTCGAAGACGACCGGGCGGCGGTCCCGGCAGGCCAGCATCAGCGGCTCGAACGCGGCCTCGTGCACCGGGATGCGGGGTTCCAGGGCGCTGTGCGCCTCATAGGGGTCGACGTCCTCGGGCAGCCCGGCGGCGCGCAGCTTCTGGAGGGCGCCGCTGGCCGCGCCGGCCAGCCGGGCCTGCTGCCAGACCTTGGCGGCCAGCCCCAGCGCGGCGGCCTCCTCGGCGTCCAGGGTGATGGCCGGCAGGCGGTTGCTGTCGCGGCGGGCGAGGTAGCCGATCTCGCCGTCCAGGCTCTCCACGGTCTCGATGACCAGGCCCAGCTCGCGCAGGTCGTCCTTGTCCCGCTCGAACATCCGGTTGAAGGCGTCGTCGGAGCCCGGCGCGGTCTGCTCGGGCCCGAACGTCTCGACGTAGGCCTCGATGGACTCGCGCAGCTCGCGCTTGCTGAGCGGCCGGCGGGTGCCGAGCAGACACAGCGCCAGGTTCATCAGCCGCTCGGCCTTGGCAATGGCCATCGACGCCCTTCGCCTCCTTGTGCTGCATACGACGTGCTGCCTACGACGTGCCGCATTCGACAACATGCTGCCTACGACGTGCTGCCTACGACCGATGACCGTACCGCCCCGCGGTGGCCTGGCAAAAGCCGAGGGCCCATGCCCGGACAGGCATGGGCCCCGAGGCGGTCACGTCCGATCGCATCCGTGCCGATCGGACCCCGGCCAGGTCGGATCAGACGCCGAGCAGGTCGACGACGAAGATCAGCGTCTCGCCGGGCTTGATCGCCGGGGTCGGGCTCTGGTTGCCGTAGGCGAGGTGGGCCGGGATGGTCAGCTGGCGACGGCCGCCGACCTTCATGCCCTGCACGCCCTGGTCCCAGCCCTTGATGACCCGGCCGCCGCCCAGCGGGAAGCGGAACGGGGCGCCGCGGTTCCAGCTGGCGTCGAACTCCTCACCGGTGGAGAAGGCGACACCCACGTAGTGCACGGTGACGGTCTGACCCGCCTGCGCGACGGGTCCGTCGCCCTCCCAGATGTCCTTGATCTCGAGGTCCGCCGGGGGCTCGCCGCCCGGGAAGTCGATCTCGGGCTTGTCGATGCTCACGTCTCTAGCTCCTGCTTGTCTGCGGAAAGGCAACGGGCCCAGTCTTTCATCCCCGCCGCGTCACAGCTTCGCGAGGATGTCGACCGAGAAGACCAGCGTCGAGTCCTTCTTGATGCCGCTGCCGTCCGGCGGGCTGTCGCCGTACCCGAGGCTCGGCGGGACGACGATGAGGACCCGGCTGCCGACCTTCTTGCCGGTCAGCCCCTGCGACCAGCCCTTGACGACCTGCTGGAGCGAGAACGACGTCAGCTGCTTGCGGCTGTAGGTCGAGTCGAACTCCTTGCCGCCGTCCCACAGCACGCCCTTGTACTGCACCAGCACGCTGTCCTCGGCCGCGACCTCGGCGCCGTCGCCCTCGATGACGTAGTTCGCCACGAGCTTGGTGGGCGCCTTCGCGTCGGGCACCTTGATGGAGGGCGCCTTGCCGTCGGTGTTGGTGCCCACCTTGGGCAGCGCGGTGTCGTCCTGGGCGACCTCCTCGCCCTTGGCGGAGCTCTTGGCGTTGTAGCTGTCCTTGAGGTCGAACACGAACACCAGGGTGTCGTCCTTCTTCACCCCGAGCTGCTCATTGCCCTGGTCGCCGTAGGCCCAGGTCGGCGGGACCGCGAACAGGACCCGGCTGCCGGTCTTCTTGCCGGTCAGCGCGTACCGCCAGCCGTCGATGACACTGCCCTGGGCGAGCTGGAAGACCAGCGGGCTCTTGGTGTCGTAGGAGTTGCCCAGCACCTTGGCCGACGACCAGATCTGGCCCAGGTAGTCGGCCACCACGAAGTCGTTCTCGGCGACCGTCTTGCCGTTGCCGGCGACGGTCGTCTTCACCGCGAGCTGCCCGGACGGGTCGCCGCTGCCCTTGGCGACCGTCGGCTTCTCGCCGAACTTCGCACCCGCCGTGATGGCCGGCAGCGGACCGTCGACGATCTTCGGGGCCGGCGCCGACGACGTGGCCGACGCCGACGGCGCCTCACTGGCGTTGCTCGCATCGCCCCCGTCGTCACCGCACGCGGCAAGGGTGGTCAGTCCAACGGGTACGGCGATGAGAAGTGAGCGTCGGCGCACAGCGGGGGCCTCGTAATCGGTCGATCTCGGTTGATGGCGTGCGCGCGCAACTCTACGACGTAAGACGGGCGCCGTACGGGAAAACGTACGGCGCCCGTGTGGCGTTCCGAGCATCCATTCGGAGCCCTACATACCCGCGATCAGCTTCTCCACCCGGTCGTCCACGGAACGGAACGGGTCCTTGCACAAGACGGTGCGCTGCGCCTGGTCGTTGAGCTTGAGATGGACCCAGTCGACCGTGAAGTCACGGCGCTGTTCCTGAGCCCGCCGGATGAAGTCGCCGCGCAGCCTGGCCCGAGTGGTCTGCGGCGGAACGGACTTGCCCTCGAAGATCTTCAAGTCGTTGCAGATCCGGGTGGCCTGACCCTTCTTCTCCAGCAGGTAGTACAGGCCACGACGGCGGTGGATGTCGTGGTAGGCGAGGTCTATCTGCGCGACCCGCGGATGCGACATGGTCATGTTGTGCTTGGCCCGGTACCGCTCGATGAGCTTGTACTTCATGACCCAGTCGATCTCGGTGCCGATGCGGTCGAGGTCCTCGGCCTCGATCGCGTCCAGCGTGCGGCCCCACAGCTCCAGGACCCGCTCCACCGTCCCGGTGCGGATGCCGCGCCGCTCGCAGAAGTCCACGGCCTTCTCGTAGTACTCCCGCTGCACCTCGAGGGCGGACGCCTCCCGGCCACTGGCCAGGCGCACCTTCCGCCGTCCGGTGATGTCGTGGCTGACCTCGCGGATCGCCCGGATCGGGTTCTCCAGGGTCAGGTCCCGCATCACCGTGCCGGCCTCGATCATGCGCAGTACCAGGTCGGTGGCGCCGACCTTGAGCAGCATGGTCGTCTCCGACATGTTCGAGTCGCCCACGATAACGTGCAGCCGGCGGTAGCGCTCGGCGTCCGCGTGCGGCTCGTCGCGGGTGTTGATGATCGGCCGGGAGCGGGTCGTCGCGGAGGAGACGCCCTCCCAGATGTGCTCGGCACGCTGGCTGACGCAGTACACCGCACCGCGCGGCGTCTGGAGCACCTTGCCCGCACCGCACAGCAGCTGCCTCGTCACCAGGAACGGGATGAGGATGTCCGCGAGCCGGGAGAACTCCCCGTGCCGGGCCACCAGATAGTTCTCGTGGCAGCCGTAGGAGTTGCCGGCCGAATCGGTGTTGTTCTTGAAGAGGTAGACGTCGCCCGCGATTCCCTCCTCGTGCAGGCGTCGTTCGGCGTCCACCAGGAGTCCCTCGAGAATGCGCTCGCCCGCCTTGTCGTGAGTGACGAGCTCGGTCACGTTGTCACATTCGGGGGTGGCGTATTCCGGATGTGACCCGACATCGAGATAGAGGCGGGCGCCGTTGCGCAGAAAGACATTGCTGCTACGGCCCCATGACACGACACGGCGGAAGAGGTACCGCGCCACCTCGTCAGGCGACAGGCGGCGCTGTCCCCTGAACGTGCACGTGACGCCGTACTCGTTCTCCAGCCCGAAAATGCGGCGGTCCATGACTGAACATTACGCCCGATCCCCTGAACTGAAACGGGGTTCGACGGCACGGTTTGGATCATTTTCCGATGAAGCCGCAACCACCGCTTGCCCGGCGGGAGCTGCGAGGACCCGTCCGGTGGCCGTCAGCACCAGCAGCGAGACGGCCCCTGCGGCGCCCGGCAGGGCGAAGCCCCACAGCGTCCCGCCCGCCTCGACGACCGGCCCGGCGATCCCGGTCCCGACCGACGCGCCCACCGTGAACGTCGTCACCAGCCAGGAGAACGCCTCGGTGACCGTGCCCCTGGGCGCGTGCCGGTCCACCAGCACGAAGGCGCAGGCGATGGCCGGCGCCAGGAAGACACCCGCCAGCGCGGTCAGCAGCACCATGCCGGCCGTGCCCGGCAGCAGCATCAGCGGCAGATAACACACCGCCAGGAGAGCCACCAGCACCCGCAGTCTCGGCGCGGGGTCGCCGCCCCACCGCCGTGCCCCGTACCCGGCCCCGCCGACCAGCGCACCGAGCCCCAGCGCGGCCATCAGCCAGCCGTACACGGCATCCCCGCCGTGCCCGTCCGCGTACGACATCGCCGCGACCGTTATCGACCCGAGCGCCATCCCGACGAACAGGAACGCGCCGAGCAGCGCCAGCAGCCCCGGCGAGCGCAGCGCGCCCAGCCAGTGCGCCTCGCGCGGCGCCGACCGCCACGCCCGCGAGGGCGGCGACAGCACGACCGACAGCGCCCCCAGCACCCCGATCACGTTGAGCACCAGCAGCCCGGCCTGCGCCGACCACAGGGACGCGCACAGCGTCACCAGCAGCGGTCCGGCGGTGAACATCACCTCCTGGGCCACGGCGTCCATCGCGTACGCCGTGTGCACCTGCCCCTCCTTGCCCAGCACACTGGGCCACAGCGCCCGCAGCCCGCCCTCCAGCGGCGGCGTGAACAGCCCCGAGCCCGCCACCGCCGCATAGGCGACAACGACCGGATCGGTACCGGCGAAGGCGAACACGGCCATCGCCGCACCCGACAGCACGGCGGCGGGCAGCTGCACCCTCGGCTGCCCGAACAGGTCCACCAGCCGCCCGAGCACCGGCTGCCCCACCGCGTTGGCCACCCCGTACACGGCCGCGAGCGCCCCGGCGAGGCTGTAGGACCCGCCCTCGGCCCGCACGAACAGCACGACGGCGATCGCCGCGGTGGCGTTGGGCAGCCGCCCCACCAGCGTGCCGGCCAGCAACCGCACGGCATGCCGCGCACGAAGAATCTCCAGATACCCCGCACCCACGACCGGCTCCCTTCCCCCACCACCGCACGTTTTACGTATAACTAGGCCACGCTCATACGTACCATGACCGCTGTTCGGCAGTCCAGACGAAGGAGCGGGCCCACGGTGGCACGAGGCAGCACACGCCCGACGAGCCGGGACGTCGCCCGGGCCGCCGGCGTCTCCCAGGCCGCGGTCTCCCTGGTGCTGGGCGGCAAATGGCGCGGACGGGTCTCGGAGACGACCGCCGAACGCGTGCGCCGGGCCGCCCACGACCTCGGCTACCGTCCCAACCTGGCGGCCCGCAACCTCCGCCTCGGCCGCACCCGTACGGTCCTCCTCGTGGTGCCGGCCCTGACCGCGGAGTTCTTCGCCGGCGTCTACACCGGAGCCGCCCGGGTCGCCGCCGAGCACGGCTTCGGAGTCGTCCTCTACCCCTCCCCCGAGGGCATCGGCCCGGCCCCGGACCCCTTCGCCTCCGCCCAGGCGGCCCTGGACGGCGTCATCGCCTCCTCCATGGCCGCCGACGCCCTCACCGCCATCCGGGGCGACCAGCTCCCCCTGGTGATGCTGGACAGCGACCCGGAGGGCAGCACGGGCGCCGCCACCGTCAACCTGGACATCGCCGACGGCGTCCGCCAGGTCGCCGACCATCTGCTGGCCCTGGGCCACCGCCGCTTCCTGCACCTGGCAGCGGGCGTGGCCTCCTGGACGTTCGAGCTACGGGCCCGGGAACTGGCCGCACGGCTGGCCACCGTCCCCGGCACCGAACTCCGCACCACCCACGCGCCGCTCTCGATCGAGGACGCCCGGACCGCCACCGAAGCGGCACTGACCGGACCCGGCCCCCGCCCCACCGCCCTGGTCTGCGACGACGACAAACTCGCCGCGGGCGCCTACAAGGCGCTGCGCCGCCTGGGCCTGCGCATCCCCGAGGACCTCTCCGTCACCGGCCTGGACGACCTCGCCCTGGCCACGGCGATCGACCCCGAACTCACCACGGTCCGCCTGGACGCGGAACTCTTCGGCGAACGGGGCATGCGGGCGCTGCTGGACGTCCTGGACGGCCGGGAGCCCCAGCGCGACGACATCCCGGTGGAACTGGTCGTACGGGGCTCAACGGCACCGCCGCGGTGAGCGGGCGGGTGGCGCAGCCGGCACAACGGGGTGTGCCGCCGCGCCCGCCCGTGCCGCCCTGGGCCCCTCTGCGGGGCACGAATGCCCGGGGGCTGGGCAGGCGGTGCATACCCGCAGTCACCCAGCGCGAGAAGGGGACGGGTGGGGGTGTGCGCCCGCAGCGGTTGGCGCGTCGACCCGGTTCACACCCGTAACAGACCGGTTCAGCACTGTTCCGAGGCCGGACGCCCCCGCACCCCCACCGGGCCCGGGCAGGCCGCCGCAGGCGTCACCCGCTACTCGTCGTCCGCTACTCGTCGTCCGCCTCATCGGAGGCAGCGCCCGACGACTCGTCCAGGAGCCGCGACAGCTGGCCCCCCACGATCCGCCGGAACTTCCGCTGCTGCGGCCGCGTACGGTCCAGCACCGCCACCTCCAGCCGCTCCGCCGGAATCTCCCGCTCGCTGCCGTTGGTGTCCCGCGACAGCGCCTGCACGGCCAGCCGCAGCGCCTCCGCCAGCGTCATACCCTCCCGGTGCCGCTGGTCCAGGTACGAGCTGATCTGTTCGGCGTTGCCGCCGACCGCCACCGAGCCGTGCTCGTCCACGATCGACCCGTCGTGCGGCAGCCGGTAGATCTGATCGCCCTCCGGCGTCTCCCCGACCTCCGCGACGACCAGCTCCACCTCGTACGGCTTCTCCGCCGCGCTGGAGAAGATCGTGCCCAGCGTCTGGGCATAGACGTTCGCCAGCCCCCGCGCCGTCACGTCGTCCCGGTCATAGGTGTAACCCCGCAGGTCGGCGTAGCGCACCCCGCCGATCCGCAGATTCTCGTACTCGTTGTACTTGCCGGCGGCCGCGAAACCGATCCGGTCGTAGATCTCGCTGAACTTGTGCAGCGCACGGGACGGGTTCTCACCGACGAACACGATGCCGTCGGCATACTGAAGCACGACCAGGCTGCGACCACGGGCAATGCCCTTGCGGGCGTACTCGGCCCGATCGGCCATGGCCTGCTGGGGTGAGACATAGAACGGCGTCGACACCGGTTAACCGTCCCCTTCTGTCGAAGTCGAAGTCACTGGACCACCTGACAACAAAGCAACCGTGCCCGCCGCTACAGCAGCGCCGCCCGCGGACCGTCGGGCTGCTCCAGCCGCCGCTCCAGCACGGAGCGGGCGATGCCGGACGACTCGTCCTCGGTCAGCCGGCGGAAGCCGTCCTCGGTGATCACGGTGACGATCGGGAAGATCCGGCGGGCGACATCGGGGCCACCGGTCGCCGAGTCGTCGTCGGCCGCGTCGTACAGCGCCTGCACCACCAGCGTGGTGGCGTCGTCCTCGCTCAGGTCACCCCGGAAGAGCTTCTTCATCGCGCCCCGCGCGAAGACCGACCCCGACCCGGTGGCGGCGAAGTTGTGCTCCTCGGACCGGCCGCCCGTCACGTCGTACGAGAAGATGCGGCCCCGGCCGCGGTCGACGTCGTAACCGGCGAACAGCGGCACCACGGCCAGCCCCTGCATCGCCATGCCGAGGTTGGAGCGGATCATCGTGGAGAGCCGGTTCGCCTTGCCCTCCAGGGAGAGCTGCGCGCCCTCGACCTTCTCGAAGTGCTCCAGCTCCAGCTGGAACAGCTTCACCATCTCCACGGCCAGACCCGCCGTACCGGCGATGCCCACCGCCGAGTACTCGTCGGCGGGGAACACCTTTTCGATGTCCCGTTGCGCGATGACGTTGCCCATGGTGGCGCGCCGGTCGCCGGCGAGCACCACGCCGCCGGGGAACGTCACGGCCACGATCGTCGTGCCGTGCGGGGCCTCGATGACGCCCTGGGTCGGTGGGAGCTGCCGGTTGCCCGGGAGGATCTCCGGCTGGTGCTCCGACAGGAAGTCCATGAAGGAGGACGATCCAGGCGTCAGGAAGGCAGCTGGTAGACGCCCGGTGCTACGAGTGTTGGCTTCCACGCGATTCCTTCCACGTATGCGGCAGCCCGCCTTATGGCATCGGGCCGGTCCTTGAACTGCCCCAGCGCCGCGTTGCAGCTGAAGCACAGTACGCCACGGACCCTACCCGTCTCGTGGCAGTGATCCACATGTGCGGCGGGCGCCGCCAGACATACGCAGCAGACGCCTCCCTGAGAAGCGATCAGCTCGTCGCGCTCCGCTTCGGTGATGCCGTACTGACGCTTCAGATGACCGGCGCGGCCCTGCGCCGCTTTGCAAGACTTGCAGAGCGTCGCCAGACCATCAGAAGCTGTGCGATTCCGGGTCCACTCACTGTGGGGTTTGATCTCCCCGCACGTCCGGCAGCGCTTGTGCCCGTCGGGCACCTCCACACGCGGACGGACGTTGCGCCCCTTGGCCACCTGGCGTTCTTGGTGATAGGCCGCAGCACACTCTCGGCAATAAGCCTGCAACCCGTCACGCATCGCCTTGTTCCGCGCAAACGCTGCCCGCGGCTTGTGGTCCTTACACCGCGAGCAACGCCTACCAGATTCTTCGATCGTCAAGCGCACCCCCGCTGAAACCTTCATTTCGAAGGCTACTCTCCGCCCTTCTGAACGAACGAGCGAACGAAATCCTCTGCGTTCTCTTCCAAGACATCATCGATCTCGTCCAGCACCGAGTCGACGTCGTCGCTCAGCTTCTCCTGTCGTTCCTTGAGGTCCTCCGACGCCTGCGCGTCCTCGGTCTGCTCCTCGACCTCCTCGGTGGAACGCGTGGCCTTCTGCTGCCCGCCGCCGGTGTCCTTGGTCGCCATAACCCTCACCCCGCTCGGTTCGCCCGACACTTCGCTCAAGATCCGACCCTACAAGCCGGGTCCGACATCGGCCCCGCGGAATACAGAACGCGCGGGGACCACCTCGATGATTCCCGGGCCGGGGTCTTTCACCCCGGCCCGGCTGACTTCCACCGGGTACCCAGCACTCCCGGCCATCCTCCCGCTCACCCTCCGGACAACACCCTGACCAGGTCCTCCGCCGTGCGGCAGCGGTCCAGGAGCTCCTTGACGTGATTACGCGTTCCGCGAAGCGGTTCCAGGGTTGGCACCCGCTGCAACGAGTCCCGGCCCGGCAGATCGAAGATCACCGAGTCCCAGGAGGCCGCCGCCACGTCGTCCGCGTACTGCTCCAGACAGCGCCCGCGGAAGTAGGCCCGGGTGTCCTCGGGCGGCTTGGTACGGGCCCGCTCGACCTCCGCGTCGTCCAGCAGCCGCTTCATCCGGCCACGGGCCGCCAGGCGGTTGTACAGGCCCTTCTCGGGGCGTACGTCCGCGTACTGGAGGTCGACCAGGTGCAGCCGGGGCGCGTCCCAGTCCACGCCGTCACGCCGCCGGTAGCCCTCCATGAGCTCCCGCTTGGCGACCCAGTCCAGCTCGCCGGCCAGACTCATCGGGTCGTTCTCCAGGCGGTTGAGGGTGTCCTCCCAGCGGGCCAGGACGTCCTTGGTCTGGTCGTCCGCGTCGGCCCCGTACCGCTCCTCCACGTACTTGCGCGACAGCTCGAAGTACTCCATCTGGAGCTGGACCGCCGTGAGCGTCCGGCCGCTGCGGAGCGTGACGAGCTGCTTGAGGGCCGGGTCGTGCGAGACCTGGTGCAGAGTGCGGACCGGCTGGTCGACCGCCAGGTCCACCGCGATGAAGCCGTCCTCGATCATGGACAGCACCAGCGCGGTCGTGCCCAGCTTCAGGTACGTCGAGATCTCGGACAGGTTGGCGTCGCCGATGATCACGTGCAGCCGGCGGTACTTCTCGGCGTCCGCGTGCGGCTCGTCGCGGGTGTTGATGATCGGGCGCTTCAGCGTGGTCTCCAGGCCGACCTCGACCTCGAAGTAGTCCGCGCGCTGACTGAGCTGGAAGCCGTGCTCGTGGCCGTCCTGGCCGAGGCCGACCCGGCCGGCGCCGGTGACGACCTGGCGGGAGACGAAGAACGGCGTCAGGTGGCGCACGATGTCCGAGAACGGGGTCTCCCGCTTCATCAGGTAGTTCTCGTGCGTGCCGTAGGAGGCGCCCTTGTTGTCGGTGTTGTTCTTGTAGAGGTGGATCGGCTGGGCCCCGGGCAGCTGGGCGGCCCGCTCCGCCGCCTCGGCCATGATCCGCTCGCCGGCCTTGTCCCAGAGCACGGCGTCCCGCGGATTGGTGACCTCGGGGGCGCTGTACTCCGGGTGCGCGTGGTCGACGTAGAGCCGGGCGCCGTTGGTGAGGATCACGTTGGCCAGGCCGATGTCCTCGTCGGTGAGCTGGCTGGAGTCGGCGGCCTCGCGGGCGAGGTCGAAGCCTCGGGCGTCCCGCAGCGGGTTCTCCTCCTCGAAGTCCCAGCGGGCCCGGCGGGCCCGGTGCATCGCCGCCGCGTAGGCGTTGACGATCTGGGACGAGGTGAGCATGGCATTGGCGTTGGGGTGACCGGGGACGGAGATCCCGTACTCCGTCTCGATGCCCATTACTCGCCGTACGGTCATGCGGCCCTCCTTGCCCGGCGGCGCCCTAGGTCGTGGACGCCGCTCACGTACCGCTGGCGCTCCGGTGCGTGTGCGGTGCCCGTCCCCGCACTGCGCGACTCGGCGGTATGGAAGAGCCTAGAACGCCTTTGCGCTGGTGGGGAGATCATTTGCGTCATTGCCTTGCTCCAGCCGTGGCCCTGGAAAAACAGTCGGCTGCGGGTACCCGCTGAGGGACACCCGCAGCCGTCCGGTTTTTTTACAGGTACTGGCCGGTGTTCGCCACCGTGTCGATGGAGCGTCCGGTGTCCGCGCCCTGCTTTCCGGTGACGAGCGTACGGATGTACACGATCCGCTCGCCCTTCTTTCCGGAGATCCGGGCCCAGTCGTCCGGGTTGGTGGTGTTGGGCAGGTCCTCGTTCTCCTTGAACTCGTCCACGCAGGCCTGGAGGAGGTGGGAGACGCGCAGGCCCTTCTGGTTCTTCTCGAGGAAGTCCTTGATCGCCATCTTCTTGGCGCGGCCCACGATGTTCTCGATCATGGCGCCGGAATTGAAGTCCTTGAAGTACAGGACTTCCTTGTCGCCGTTGGCGTAGGTGACCTCCAGGAAGCGGTTCTCCTCGGATTCGGCGTACATGTGTTCCACCGCCGTCTGGATCATGCTCTGGACGGTGGCCGCCTTGTCCTTCTCGTGCTCCTTGAGGTCGTCCTCGTGCAGCGGGAGGCGCTCGGTGAGGTACTTGCCGAAGATGTCCTTGGCCGCCTCGGCGTCCGGACGCTCGATCTTGATCTTCACGTCGAGCCGGCCGGGCCGCAGGATGGCGGGGTCGATCATGTCCTCACGGTTGGAGGCGCCGATCACCACCACGTTCTGGAGGCCCTCCACACCGTCGATCTCGGCGAGCAGCTGCGGGACGATGGTGTTCTCCACGTCCGAGCTGACACCGGAGCCGCGGGTGCGGAAGAGGGATTCCATCTCGTCGAAGAAGACGATGACGGGGGTGCCCTCGCTGGCCTTCTCCCGGGCCCGCTGGAAGACCAGGCGGATCTGCCGCTCGGTCTCACCGACGTACTTGTTGAGCAGCTCGGGGCCCTTGATGTTGAGGAAGAAGCTCTTGCCGGCGGCCTGGCCGGTCACCTCGGCGACCTTCTTGGCCAGCGAGTTGGCCACCGCCTTGGCGATCAGCGTCTTGCCGCATCCGGGCGGCCCGTAGAGCAGTACGCCCTTGGGCGGCCGCAGCTCGTGCTCCCGGAACAGGTCGGGGTAGAGATACGGGAGCTCGACCGCGTCGCGGATGGCCTCGATCTGGCCGCCGAGGCCGCCGATCTGCTCGTAGCCGATGTCGGGGACCTCTTCGAGGACGAGTTCCTCGACCTCGCTCTTGGGCACGACCTCGTAGACGTAGCCGGAGCGGGGTTCGAGCAGCAGGGCGTCGCCGGCGCGGATGGTGATGCCGCGCAGGGGCTCGGCGAGCCGTACCACGCGTTCCTCGTCGGTGTGCCCCAGTACCAGGGCGCGCTCGCCGTCCTCGAGGATCTCCTTGAGGGTGACGATGTCGCCGACGCTCTCGAACTCCATGGCCTCGACCACGTTGAGCGCCTCGTTGAGCATCACTTCCTGGCCGCGCCTGAGCTCGTCCAGTTCGACGCCGGGGCTGACGTTCACCCGGAGCTTGCGGCCCCCGGTGAAGATGTCGGCCGTACCGTCCTCGTTCGCCTGAAGGAAGACACCGAAGCCGGCCGGCGGCTGCGCCAACCGGTCGACCTCTTCCTTGAGAGCCACGATCTGGTCGCGGGCCTCGCGGAGTGTATTGGCCAGTCGCTCGTTCTGCGCGGATACGCCGGCCAGATTGGTCTGCAGCTCGACGATCCGCTCTTCGAGAATTCTCGTGTGCCGCGGAGAGTCGGCGAGCTTGCGTCGCAGGACGGCGATCTCCTGCTCAAGATAGGCAATCTGTCCGGTCGGGTCGTCGGACCCGCGTCCCGGGCGGATGCCGCGGTTCATGTCGTCGTCGTGGGCTGCCACGGTCCTCACCTCCTCCAAGGGGAGCTGGACGCTTCCAGACCCTACCTGGGTGGGTGTCGATTGAAACCCCTAGATCACAAAGACGGTCGGGGTGTGTCCGATCTTCACCCTTGCGCTCTCCCTCACGCCAGGGGAATACCCACGGAACGCGAGGGGAAAGCAGGCGGCGGTAGGCTCGAACCGTTCAACACCCGTCAGAGCTGGCCGGATTCCCGCCGCTCGACGCAGAAACGGCAGGAGCGATGAGCGTGCAGCAGGAGGCCGGAGTCGGTGGTGCGGCACTGGAGGTCTGGATCGACCAGGACCTGTGTACCGGCGACGGTATCTGTGCCCAGTACGCGCCGGAGGTGTTCGAGCTGGACATCGACGGTCTGGCCTATGTGAAGGGCCCGGACGACGAACTGCTCCAGGCCGCGGGGGCGGCAACGCCCGTGCCGTTGCCGCTTCTCACCGATGTGGTCGACTCGGCGAAGGAGTGTCCGGGCGAGTGCATCCACGTACGTCGGGTTTCGGACAGCGTGGAGGTGTACGGACCGGACGCAGAGTGACCAAATCGCAACCTTTTGCGCACAGTCCGTGACCGATGTCTGATGTCTCACATAGGTGGATCACTCGTGGCCGGGGCCGGCCGCGGTCACACCGAGTGGGACTCGGCTGGGGTGGAACGGACGAACGCGCCGTTGTTCCAGCGCCACTTCGCGTCTTCCTCGACGTCCGGGCAGCAACTGGGTACGTCGGCCGACGAGTAGCCGAGGTAGGTGGCGAGGACGGAGCCGTCGGTCACGGAGAGGTCGGTGACCGTACGCCGCTCCTTGGCGTCGATCAGGGTCGCCACCACCCGGGGCCGGCCGTCGTCGCCCCGGGTCAGGACGTAGACGCTGTCCGGCGGGGTGCCCATGGGGGCGTCGCAGTGCACCACGGCGACCGTCTCCGGTCTGCCGTCGCCGTCCAGGTCGCCGGACGCCTTCTTCTGCACCAGCGCCCGCACCGGGCCGCAGTCCAGCGGGAAGGTGACGTCGGCGGGGTCGGGCGCCGCGACCTGCGCCTGGGCCGGCTTGGTCTTGGGACCCGCCGCCTGGGCGGCGGTCGCGGCATCGGGTTGCAGGACCGAGGAGAGGGCCACCACGGCGGCGACGGCGGTTGCGGTGGCGACCCAGTGGATCGGGCGGGTGCGGGTGTGCGCCAGTTCCGGGACGGCGGGGTGCTGCACGAGGAGTGTCTCCTGTGAGGGCTGTGCCGGTGGGGTGTCCAGCATGGTGCCACACGTCACAGTGCGGGGGAACAGCGGGGTGGGTACCCACGTTGGTCGCTTGGCGCGGCCGGCCCGGCGGCGGTGCCCGGTCAATGCGGAGACGCCGTGGCGGAGTTCCCTGGTGCGTTCGGGAACTCCGCCACGGCGTCGGCGCGTTGTGTCGGTGACGGGCCGGTCAGCGGCCGCTGCCTCCATCGGCGTTGGGGCCGGTGTAGTCCTCGCCGTAGGCGCCCTTGGCGGGGCGGCGGCGGCGCATGGGCGGCTCGACGCCGTCGGCGAGGCGACGGGCGGTGAGCAGGAAGCCGGTGTGGCCGATCATCCGGTGGTCCGGGCGGACGGCCAGGCCCTCGACGTGCCAGTTGCGGATCATGGTCTCCCAGGAGGTCGGCTCGTTGAAGGAGCCGATCTCGCGGATGGACTCCACGGTCCGGGCGAGCTGGGTGGTGGTGGCGACGTAGCAGCACAGGATGCCGCCGGGGACGAGCGCCTTGGAGACGGCCTCCAGGCACTCCCAGGGGGCGAGCATGTCCAGGATGACGCGGTCGACGTCGGTGTCGGACAGGTTGTCCTGGAGGTCGCCGACGGTGAGCTGCCAGGCGGGGTGCGGGCCGCCGAAGTAGCGCTCCACGTTGCCGCGGGCGATGTCGGCGAAGTCCTCGCGGCGCTCGTAGGAGTGCAGCATGCCCTGGTCGCCGATGGCGCGCAGCAGGAAGCTGCTGAGCGAGCCGGAGCCGACGCCGGCCTCGACGACGCGGGCGCCGGGGAAGATGTCGGCGAAGGCGAGGATCTGCCCCGCGTCCTTGGGGTAGACCACGGCGGCGCCGCGGGGCATGGACAGGACATAGTCGGGGAGCAGGGGGCGCAGCGCGAGGTAGGCGACGTTCCCGGTGGTACGGACAACGCTGCCCTCGGGAGCACCGATCAGTTCGTCGTGCGGGAAGGAACCCTTGTGGGTGTGGAAGTTCTTCCCGGCCTCGAGTGTGAACGTGTAGTGGCGGCCCTTGGGGTCGGTCAGCTGAACCTGGTCCCCGACCTTGAAGGGCCCGCGCCTGCGGGCGGCACCGGTCGGTTCGGACATGTGACCAGCCTACCGGCGTTTCGGATACCCACCGACCAGTGTCTCAGCTGGGCCGGGCCATCGCCTTCACGAACGCGCGTTCCACGTCGGCGGCGGACAGGACGCCGTAGATCTCGCCGGTCTCCTCGGTCACCAGGTACTCGGTGGCGGGGGTGGCGCGCAGGGCGTCGAGGAGTTCCTCGCCGGCCAGCTCGGCCGAGACGCGCATGCCGTCGGTGAGGTCCTGGGCCAGGCCGCTGACGGCGACCCAGGGGCGGCGGTGCTCGGGTACGCCGACGATGGCGGCCTCGCGGACCAGGGAGAGGGGGGTGCCCTCGGGGTCGACGACGACCAGGGCGCGGGCACCGGCCGCGTTGGCCCGGCGCAGCGCCTCGGAGAGCGGGGTGTCGGTCTCGACCGGGACGGCGCGCCGGGTGAGGTTGCGGGCGCGCAGTTCGGGGAGGTGTTCCCGCAGCCGGGCCATGCGCAGGCTGTTGCCGGCGCCGGTCCAGATGATCGCGGCGAGGATGGCGGCCAGCAGGGCGTCCATGACGGTGTCCATGCCGACGTTGTCCACCGCGTCGGAGCCGAGGGCGCCGGCCTGGGTGAGCAGCGGCAGGCCGATCAGGACGGCGATGGCGAGGGCACGGCCGACCCAGGCGGCGGCGACGGTACCGCTCATCGGCTTGCCGGTGATCTTCCAGACCACGGCGCGGAGCATCCGGCCGCCGTCCAGGGGGAGGCCGGGGAGCAGGTTGAAGACGGCCACGATGAGGTTGGAGATCATCAGGCCGGCCAGCAGGACGCCGGGGACGGTGCCGGGCTCGACGGGCAGCAGGGCGAGGTAGAAGACGCCGGCCAGGACGAGGGAGAGCAGCGGGCCGACGAAGGCCAGGATGAACTCGCGGCCGGGGGTCTCGGCCTCCTTCTCGATCTCGGAGACGCCGCCGAAGAACTGGAGCTGGATGCGGCGGACCGGGAGCTTGAAGCGCAGGGCGGCGACGGTGTGGGCGAGTTCGTGGACGAGGACGGAGGCGTAGAAGGCGACCGCGAAGAAGAGGGAGACCAGGTAGCGGGCGGCGCCCAGCTCGGGCAGGACACGGTCGAGCTGGCCGCCGAACACCCAGGTGATCAGGGCGGCGACCAGGAACCAGCTGGGGGCGACGTAGACGGGGACGCCGAACGGCCGTCCCATCAGCAGGCCGCCGCCGGGTTCGCGGGGGCGGCGCGGTGGGCGGTCGGGGCCGCCGCCGTCCGACCGCGCGGACGTGCGGTGGTCCGGGCCGGGGTGGTGGGGGGCCGGCGGGGGCGGGGGGTTTTCGGGTGCGGGTGCCGGGGGGTTTCCGGGTGCGGGTGCCGGGGGTGGGGGGTCGTCGGTGCCGGTGCCGGTGCCGGTGCCTGAGTCGTGCGGCCCGTTGTCCGTGTCGGTGCCGGGCGCGTACGGTCCCGTCTCGGTACCGGTGCCGGAGTCGTGCGGTCCCTTGTCCGTGCTGCCGTTGCCCGGGGCCGCCGGGTCCTGTTCCGTACCGTCGGGGCCCGGTGCTTGCTGGGCGTGGGGGTCGGGGTGGCCGGTGCCGCCGTTCGGGGGCCCGCCGGGGGGCGCGGAGCCGGGGGCCCCGGGCCCCGCGTGGGGCTCGGCCGACTCGTCGCTGCCGGACCGCGGCTGCCCGCTCCCGCCGCTCACGTCCACGGTTTCCCCTCGCTCGAAGCGTCTCCCGCTCCTGCCGGGCGGAAGGGTCTCACGTCGATGGTATGCGGCCCCGGCGCCCCGGCCCGCCCCGGCACCCCTGTGCTCGTCCCGCGTCCCGGGCGTCACCGCCGCGGCTGGGTCACTGTCAGTGGCGGGCCGTAGGGTCTGGGGCATGGAGACGAGCATCGAGGGTGCGGTGGAGGGCGTCGCGGGACCGACGGCGCCCGTGGCGGACGGGGCAGTGACGGTCGCGGCGGGCCCGGTCCCCGGGTCCGGGACCGCGCCGCGGGCCGCCATAGCGCCTGCCTCCCTGTCGCCCTCGCGGGCCGGTGACTTCATGCAGTGCCCGCTGTTGTACCGGTTCCGGGTGATCGACCGGCTCCCGGAGAAGCCGAGCGAGGCGGCGACCCGGGGCACGCTGGTGCACGCGGTGCTGGAGCGGCTCTTCGACGCCCCGGCGGCCGAGCGCACCCCGCCGCGGGCCAAGGCGCTGGTGCCCGGCCAGTGGGACCGGCTGCGCGAGACCAGGCCCGAGGTGGTGGAGCTGTTCGCCGACGACCCGGAGGGCGAGCGGCTGGCCCGCTGGCTGGCCGAGGCGGAGCGGCTGGTGGAGCGCTGGTTCACGCTGGAGGACCCGAGCCGGCTGGAGCCCGCCGAGCGGGAGCTGTTCGTCGAGACGGAGCTGGAGTCGGGGCTGCGGCTGCGCGGCATCATCGACCGGGTCGACGTGGCGCCCACCGGTGAGGTGCGGATCGTCGACTACAAGACGGGCAAGGCGCCCCGGCCCGAGTACTCGGAGGGCGCGCTGTTCCAGATGAAGTTCTACGCCCTGGTGGTGTGGCGGCTGAAGAAGGTGGTTCCCCGGCGGCTGCAGCTGGTCTACCTGGGCAGCGGTGATGTGCTGACGTACGACCCGGTCGTCGCCGACCTGGAGCGGGTCGAGCGCAAGCTGCTGGCGCTGTGGGACGCGATCCGGCTGGCGACCGAGACGGGCCAGTGGCGGCCGCGGCCCACCAAGCTGTGCGGCTGGTGCGACCACCAGGCGCACTGCCCGGAGTTCGGCGGTACTCCCCCGCCGTATCCGCTCCCGGTGGTGGCGGCGCGGGGCGAGGCCCTCTGACGCCCCGGCCTCCTTGGGTGCCACGGGCGCAGGGCAGAATGGGGCCGGACTAGCGAAGGAGACTCACGTGGCCATCCGTGTCCTACTGGTCGACGACCAGCCGCTGCTGCGTACGGGCTTCCGGATGATTCTGGAAGCGGAGCAGGACCTCGCGGTCGTCGGCGAGGCCGGGGACGGCCTCCAGGCGCTGGACCAGGTGCGGGCCTTGCAGCCCGACGTGGTCCTGATGGACATCCGTATGCCGCGGATGGACGGCGTGGAGGCGACCCGGCAGATCACCGGCCCCGGTCGGGACGGCCCGGCGAAGGTGCTGGTGCTGACCACCTTCGACCTCGACGAGTACGTGGTGGAGGCGTTGCGGGCGGGGGCCAGCGGTTTCCTGCTGAAGGACGCTCCGGCCAATGAGCTGGTGCAGGCGATCCGGGTGGTGGCGGACGGTGAGGCGATGCTGGCGCCGAGCATCACCAAGCGGCTGCTCGACAAGTACGCGACCCATCTGCCCTCGGGCGAGGAGCCGGTGCCGGACACCCTGCACACGCTGACCGAGCGTGAGGTGGAGGTGCTGAAGCTGGTGGCGCGGGGGCTGTCCAACGCGGAGATCGCCGCGGATCTGTTCGTCAGCGAGACGACCGTCAAGACCCATGTCGGGCATGTGCTGACCAAGCTGGGGCTGCGCGACCGGGTGCAGGCCGCGGTGTACGCGTACGAGAGCGGGCTGGTGCGGCCCGGCGCGCAGTAGCCCGCGCCGGCCTCGCGGCACGGCAGCGCGAAGGGCGCCCCACTCCTCGCGGAGTGGGGCGCCCTTTCGTGTGCGGCCGCGGTGCGGGCCGGGCTCAGTTGCTGACGCCGCGGCCCAGTTCCCAGAGCTGGAGGGAGGAGGCGGAGTTGAGGACGTAGGCGGTGCCGGTGATGTCGTCGCGGGTGGCGACGTACTGCTTGCCCTGCCACAGCGGCAGCAGCGGTACGTCGTCGGCGACGATGTCCTGGATCTCCGTCAGGCTGTCGGCGGCGGACAGCCGGTCGGCCTCGCGGCGGGACTCCGGGATCAGCGTGTTGATGATCCGGCTGTTGCTGTACGGCAGGTAGAGGGTGTTCCCCTTGTCGAGGAACGGTGCGATGAAGCTGTCCGCGTCCGGGAAGTCGGGGAACCAGCCCATGCCGAACACGTCGTAGGCGTGCTTCTGCTGCGCCGGGCGGTACTCCTCCCAGGGCGTGCCCTTGATGTCGACGTCGAACAGGCCGCTGTCGTTGAGCTGCTTCTGGAGCTGCTCGAACTCCGGCTTGGCGGCGGCACCGTAGTGGTCGGTGGTGTAGTTCAGCGTCAGCTTCACCGGTGTGGTGATGTTGGCCTGCTCCAGCAGGTCCTTCGCCTTGTCGACGCTCGGGTCGCCGTACTTGTTGAAGAACGAGTTGGAGTGGCCGGTGATGGTGGCCGGAACCATCGAGTACAGCGGCTCGGCCTGGGAGCCGTAGACCTTGGAGACCAGTTCGCTGCGGTTGATCAGCTGGGCCATCGCCTGGCGGACGGCCTTGTTCTTGACGGACGCGGCGTCGGTGTTGAAGGCCAGGTAGCGGATCTCCAGGCCGGACACCTCGACCAGGTCGACGTCACTGTCGGTGCTCTCGGACAGCTTGTCGATCTGCTCGGGCGTCATCGCGCGCGTCATCACGTCGATGTCGCCCTTTTCGATGTCGGCGCCCATCGTCTCGGCGTCGGCGTAGGAGACCATCTCGACCTTGTCGTTGTTCACCGTGAGACTCCCCTTGTAGTTGGGGTTCTTGGTGAACACGCCCTTGGTCAGTTCGTCGCCCTTGGTCTCCGCCTTGAAGGTGTAGGGACCGGAGCCGGAGACCTCGAAGCCGTCGCGCAGCTTGCCCTTCTCGTAGTCGTCGGAGTCGACGATGCCGGCGACGGGGGTCGACAGCTTGTACGGGAAGGTGGCGTCGGCGGTGTTGAGGTGGAAGATCACCTCTCGGTCGCCCTGTGTCTCGACGGTGTCGACGGTGGACAGCAGCGAGGAGACCCCGCTGTCGGCCTTGAGGGAGATGGCCCGCTCGATGGAGAACTTCACATCGGCGGCGGTGATGGGGTCGCCGTTGGCGAACTTCAGGCCGTCGCGCAGGGTGCAGGAGTACCGCTCGTTGCCCGTGTCGGTGAAGCCGCACTCCTCGGCCGCCTCGGGCACCGGCTCGCCGTCGCCGCGCGGCTGGATCATCAGGGTCTGCTGGGTCTGGCGCAGGACGTTCCAGCTGCCGACGTCGTAGGCGTACGCCGGGTCGAGGGGCGCGGGCACGTCCTTCGAGGCGGTGAACCGGTCCGTGGTGCCGACGACGATCGCGTCTCCGCCGCCACTGCCACCGTCGGAACCGCCGCACGCGGCGAGCACCGGCGCGAGCAGGCCGACCACGGCCGGCAGCACCAAAGTCTTACGGTTCATGCTCGGGTTTCTCCAGGGCTGTCGATTCCGTGTATCCGACATGCAGGGGTGTCGCGGCGGATCACGGGGGTAGGGGCGAGGTTCTCGCGACGAGATTAGTCCGCGTCCGCACGACAGTTCGCAGCTACCGGAGTTGAGTCCCCATCACGCAGTGAAACCGGGCGTGGACGCACCGAAAACCCGACAGCGGAAGGATTAGTGCGAGGTTTCATCAATCGGGACACAAGGGCACCACGCCACCCCCGAACGCGCCGCGAACAGCACACGCACAGACTTCTGTCGACCCCCGGGGGCGTGGGGAACGTCACATGGTCAAGAAGGCTGGTGACGCACTCAATTCGGCCGTCCCGAGGCGGGGAATTACTCTTCGGGACTCTTCGGGACCTCTCCGCCACGCGTTCCGCGAATCCGCCACGCGTTCCGCGAAATTGCCCGCATTCGCCGGTGCACGCTGGGTGAAGTGCTAGTGCGTGTGTGTCATCAGTCCGCGCAGGAATGCCAGGTCCACCTGTTCCAACGAGGGCACGACGGTGCGTCTGGGGGCCGGTGCGATGGGGGCGACGGACGGGACGACGACGACCTGGCAGCCCGCCGCCTCGGCGGCGGCGACACCGGTCGCGGTGTCCTCGACGACGGCGCACCGGTGCGGATCGGCACCGAGACCGGCGGCGGCGGCCAGGTAGGGGTCCGGGTAGGGCTTGGTGCGCGGCACCTCGTCGCCCGCGACCGTCAGGGCGAAGTGGTGGGCGCCGAGCGCGGTGAGGACCCGGTCGATGACGCGCCGGTGGGAGGCGGAGACCAGGGCGGTGGGCATCTCGTGCTCGGACAGCTCGGCCAGCAGCCGCTTGGCGCCCGGCATCAGCGGCAGGGACCGGCCGATGCGCTCCTCGAAGCCGTCGTTGAGCAGCACGGTCAGCTCGGCGAGCGTGATGTCGGCGCCGGTGGCCTCGATCAGGAAGCCCGCGCTGCGGGTCATGGGGCCGCCGACCACGACATGGCGCCAGGAGTCGTCCAGGGTGTGCCCGAGGCCCGCGAAGACCTCGATCTCGATGTCCCACCAGAAACCCTCGGTGTCCACCAGGGTGCCGTCCATGTCCAGGAGTACGGCCTGGAGGGCGGACCCTTCGGCCGTACGGGTACCGAGTGCGGGGACGGTACTGGTCATCCACTTGCCTCCTTGAGGGACGATCAGGCCGGTTCCGAAAAGGGAACCGGCCTGCGGTGGACCGACCAGTGTACGTCGCCCGGGAGCCAAGCGCCCGGTGGAGCCTCAGCGGGCGTTGAAGTACTTCGCCTCCGGGTGGTGGATCACGATGGCGTCGGTGGACTGTTCGGGGTGCAGCTGGAACTCCTCGGAGAGGTGGACGCCGATCCGCTCCGGCTCCAGCAGGGCGGCGATCTTGGCCCGGTCCTCCAGGTCCGGGCAGGCGCCGTAGCCCAGCGAGAAGCGGGCGCCCCGGTACTTCAGCTCGAACATGCCCTGCATCGCGTCCGGGTCCTCACCGGCGAAGCCCAGTTCGGAGCGGACCCGGGCGTGCCAGTACTCGGCGAGGGCCTCGGCGAGCTGGACGGACAGGCCGTGCAGTTCGAGGTAGTCGCGGTAGGCGTTGGCCTCGAACATCCGGGCGGTCTCGGTCCCGATGCGGGAGCCGACGGTGACGACCTGGAAGCCGACGACATCGGTCTCGCCGGACTCCTCCGGGCGGAAGAAGTCGGCCAGGCACAGCCGCCGGCCGCGCCGCTGCCGGGGGAAGGTGAACCGGGTGCGCTCGTTGCCTGCGTCGTCCAGCACGATCAGGTCGTCGTCCTTGGAGACGCACGGGAAGTAGCCGTAGACCACGGCGGCTTCGAGCAGGTTCTCCGTCTGGAGCCGGTCCAGCAGCCCGCGCAGCCGGGGCCGGCCCTCACTCTCGACCAGTTCCTCGTAGGAGGGTCCGTCGCCGGTGCGGGCCTGCTTCAGCCCCCACTGGCCCTTGAACAGGGCGCCCTCGTCCAGCCAGGAGGCGTACTCCTTGAGCTGGATGCCCTTGACGACCCGGGTGCCCCAGAACGGCGGCTCGGGGACCGGGTTGTCGACGGCGACGTCGGAGCGGACGTGGCCGGCCTCCGGGCGCTCCTCGACCTCCACGGTGGCGGCCCGCACCCGGCGTTGCTTCAGTTCGGGGAGGGCTGCGCCGGGCACGCCGCGCTTGATGCCGATCAGCGCGTCCATCAGCCGCAGCCCCTCGAACGCGTCCCGGGCGTAGCGGACCTCGCCCTCGTAGAC
>NZ_JBFAAP010000049.1:0-53907 GCF_040639815.1 Streptomyces sp. NPDC023723 | reverse complement strand
CGGTGGTGGAACCACTCCGGGTGCTTGTGCACCCAGGGGTGGTCGGGCGAGCACTGGAGCGCGAAGTCGAGGGCGATCTCCAGGCCCAGTTCCCGGGCCTCGGCCACGAACAGGTCGAAGTCCTCGATGGTCCCGAGGTCCGGGTGGACGGCGTCGTGCCCGCCCTCGTGGGAGCCGATCGCCCAGGGCACCCCGGGGTCGTCCGGCCCGGCGGACAGGGTGTTGTTGGGGCCCTTGCGGTGGGTGGTGCCGATGGGGTGGACCGGGGGCAGGTAGACGACGTCGAAGCCCATCGCGGCGATGGCCGGCAGCCGCCGGGCGGCGGTGCGGAAGGTGCCGTGCGGACGCTCCGGGGTGCCCTCGGAGCGCGGGAAGAACTCGTACCAGGCGCCGTACAGCGCCCGCTCCCGTTCCACCAGCAGCGGCATCGGGTCCGAGGAGGTGACCAGCTCCCGCAGCGGGAAGCGGGCGAGCACCGCGTCCACCTCGGGGGTCAGCGCCGCCGCCAGCCGGGAGGCGGCCGGACGGGTCTCGTCCCGCAGCGCCTCGGCGGCGGCGAGCACCTCGCGCCGGTCCGCCTCCTGAGGCACCTGTCCGGCGGCCCGCTCGTACAGCCGGGCGCCCTCCTCCAGGACCAGGGCGGTGTCGAGGCCGGCCGGGATCTTGATGCGCGCGTGGTGCCGCCAGGTGGTGACGGGATCGCCCCACGCCTCGACGGTGTACGTCCACCGGCCGGGCCTGTCGGCGGCGACCTCGGCGCCCCAGCGGTCGGTGCCGGGGGCCAGTTCCCGCATGGGGGTCCACGGCCCGGGCCGGCCCTCGGGGTCCGCCAGTACGACGTTGGCGGCGACCGCGTCGTGTCCCTCCCGGAACACGGTGGCCGAGACCAGGAACGTTTCGCCGGTCACCGCCTTGGCGGGCCGGCGCCCGTGCTGGACCACCGGGTGGACGTCCAGTACGGGGATCCGGCCGACGACCGGTGGGCCGTCGGCGCGGGGTGGCGCGGCGCCGTGGGGTGGGGCGCCGGGCACGGTGGGGGGTGCTGGCTGGTGGTGCGTGGCGGGCATGACCGCTCCTGTCCGCGTCAACGAAGGGTGGGCGGATGACTGTGGGGAGGTGGGCCGTGCGGGGGGTCCTGACGGAGTCCTACCTGAGGCGTATACCGCGAGAGCCTTCCCCTACTCTCCGGGTGGGCAATCCGGCACTTTGTTAACTACTCGCGCGTACTGCGGTGTCTTCGCGCGCACCGGACCGGTCCCGTCCGCGGGACCTGTGCACGGGGTATGTGCGGCAGCCGGTTCGGCGACGCCGTGCCGCGGCCGGACACCTGGCCCGAAACGGCCCCCGCGATCCGCGACTTGACCACCTGGGCCGGCCCGGCGCGCGGATGGCCGGCCGGGCGCGGCGGCGCCGTCGACGTACCGGAGGCAGTGGCCCGCGTGGTGTCGCCCGCACGGGACGCCGAGGTGGACGCCGAGGTGTTGGCCACGCCCGGGGCGAACAGGCCGACGGCCGGCCCGCAGTTGGCGAAGAGCGCCCTGGTGTCCGTCCGGTCGGTGGCGCCGGCCGTGAGCGCCGTGGGCAGCCCGGCGGGGGAGCATCCGGGCGCCGGGCGCCGGGCGTTGCCCGCGGCGACCGGGTGGGTGACGCCGGACGCGACCGGGGCGCGGACGGCGGCGCCGAGCCGGCTGTCGCGCGGACCGCGGGGACCGAGGTGGGCGCCCGCGGGTCCGCGGGCGTGCCGGGTGACCCGGTCGATGCCGGCGACGACCCGGGCGGTGGTGCCGGCGCCGTCGCCGTCGAGCACCCGGACGGCGACCACCCGGGCCTTCCCGGCCACGCCGTACGCCGGTCCGGCCACCGTGGCCGCGGCATGGGTGCCGTGCCCGTCGCCGTCCCGGGCGGTGCGGTCCCGGCCGGCGAAGTCGTAGCCGCGGCTCGCCCGGGAGCCGAAGCCCTGGTGCGCGGTGCGCCCGGCGGTGTCGATGGCATGCACCGGCACGCCCTTGCCGCCGCTCGCGGGTGCGGTGCGGCGGCGGTCCGGCGCAGGCTCCGGCAGGCTCCGCTGGCCGACGCGGTCCGGGCCCCGGGACGGCGGGTTCCGCTGGGTGCGCTCCGCCGGCACCTCGGTGGCCCAGAACACCGAGGTGCCGTCGTATCCGTTCAGTACCGTGCCGTAGAGGCGGCTGATTCCCGCCCCGCGCTTTTCGGCGAGCCGCTGTCCGGCGGCCGGGGCCGCCTGCACCTCCCCCTTGAGTGTCACCAGGCAACTCCCGCTCACCGGGCCGGCTGCCCCGGCGCCGAGCATCCGGCCCTCCGGTGCGGTCCGCGCGGGCGGGGCCGTGGCCGAAAGCGCCGCGGCACCGCCCACCGCGACCAGGGCCCCCGCCGTGCGCGGACGCGGCGTGCGCGTGCGTGACATGGTGCGTCCCCCTCCTCGACCCCGGCGTGCGGCCCGCCCTCCCCGGGGGCCGCCCCGTACGTCCGCAGCCTCTCGTGTGTCATGAAGTGTCACAAGACGGCCCAGCGGGGTGGAATCAGCCATATCGGGAGATGCGGTGCGGGTAGTCCGTCCGGCGGTGGACGGCGGCGCCGTTCCGGCCGATCGGGCGGTCCCCGGGCCAAGCCCCCACGACGGCCGCCGGGTCGCCGGTACCGTCGGAAGGGACGGCGCGGTACACACCGCGTCAATCCAGCGATCGCGTTGAGGTGGCATGTGAAGGCGATCCGCCGACTGACCGTCCGTCCCGTCCTCCCCGACCCCCTGCGGCCCCTGAGCGACCTGGCGCGCAATCTGCGCTGGTCCTGGCATGCGGAGACCCGCGACCTGTTCCAGTCCGTCGACCCCGAGTGCTGGGTGGCCTCCGGCTGCGACCCGGTGCGGCTGCTCGGCACCGTCCGCCCGGCCCGGCTCACCGAGCTGGCCGAGGACCGCCGCTTCCTGCGCCGGCTCACCGCGGTCGCCGACGACCTCGACTACTACATGACCGGCGACCGCTGGTACCAGGCGCAGCCCGCCAGGCTGCCCGCCGCCGTCGCCTACTTCTCCCCCGAGTTCGGCATCACCGCCGCGCTGCCGCAGTACTCCGGCGGCCTCGGCATCCTGGCCGGCGACCATCTCAAGGCCGCCAGCGACCTCGGCGTGCCGCTGATCGGCGTCGGCCTGCTCTACCGGCACGGCTACTTCCGGCAGTCCCTGTCCCGGGACGGCTGGCAGCAGGAGCACTATCCGGTCCTCGACCCCAACGAACTGCCGCTCGGCCTGCTCAAGGAGGCCGACGGCAGCCCCGCCCAGGTGCACCTCGCGCTGCCCGGCGGCCGGGAACTGCGGGCCCGTCTGTGGCTGGCCCAGGTCGGCCGGGTCCCGCTGCTGCTGCTCGACTCCGACGTCGAGGAGAACGACCTCGGCGAACGCGGCGTCACCGACCGGCTGTACGGCGGCGGCAGCGAGCACCGGCTCCTCCAGGAGATGCTGCTCGGCATAGGAGGGGTCAGGGCGGTACGGACGTACTGCCGGCTCACCGGACACGCCGAGCCCGAGGTCTTTCACACCAACGAGGGACACGCCGGCTTCCTCGGCCTGGAGCGGATCGCGGAGCTGTGCGACCAGGGCTCGGAGTTCGACCCGGCGCTCGAAGCGGTCCGCGCCGGGACCGTCTTCACCACCCACACCCCGGTCCCGGCCGGCATCGACCGCTTCGACCGCGAGCTGGTCGCCCGGCACTTCGGCCCCGGCGCCGAACTGCCCCGCATCGACGTCGAGCGCATCCTGCGGCTCGGCATGGAGACCTACCCCGGCGGCGAACCCAACCTGTTCAACATGGCGGTGATGGGCCTGCGGCTGGCCCAGCGCGCCAACGGCGTCTCCACCCTGCACGGCGGGGTCAGCCGGGAGATGTTCGCCGGTCTGTGGCCCGGCTTCGACGCCGACGAGGTACCGATCAGCTCCGTCACCAACGGGGTGCACGCGCCCACCTGGGTCGCACCCGAGGTGTTCCGGCTCGGCGCCCGGCAGATCGGCGTGCAGCGCACCGAGGACGCGCTGACCGTCGGCGGCTCGGAGCGCTGGGACGCGGTCGGCGACATCCCCGACGAGGACATCTGGGAGCTGCGCCGCACCCTGCGCGAACAGCTCGTCACCGAGGTACGGGAGCGGCTGCGGGCCTCCTGGCGGCAGCGCGGCGCCGGCACGGCGGAACTCGGCTGGATCGACGGCGTCCTGGACCCCGACGTCCTCACCATCGGCTTCGCCCGCCGGGTCCCCTCGTACAAGCGGCTGACGCTGATGCTCCGCGACCGCGACCGTCTGATGGACCTGCTGCTGCACCCGGAGCGGCCGATCCAGATCGTCGTGGCCGGCAAGGCGCACCCGGCGGACGACGGCGGCAAGCGGCTGGTGCAGGAACTGGTCCGGTTCGCCGACGACCCGCGGGTACGCCACCGGATCGTCTTCCTGCCCGACTACGGCATGGCGATGGCGCAGAAGCTCTACCCGGGCTGCGACATCTGGCTGAACAACCCGCTCCGGCCGCTGGAGGCGTGCGGCACCTCCGGGATGAAGGCGGCGCTCAACGGCTGCCTCAACCTGTCCGTGCTGGACGGCTGGTGGGACGAGTGGTTCCAGCCCGACTTCGGCTGGGCGATCCCCACCGCGGACGGCGCCGGCACCGACCCGGACCGGCGCGACGCCATAGAGGCCGCCGCCCTCTACGACCTGCTGGAACAGCGGATCACCCCGCGCTTCTACGAACGCGGCCAGTCCGGGCTGCCGGACCGCTGGATCGAGATGGTCCGCCAGACGCTGAGCCTGCTGGGACCGAAGGTGCTGGCCGGGCGGATGGTCCGGGAGTACGTGGAGCGGCTGTACGCCCCCGCCGCGGCGGCGCACCGCGCGATGGGCCCGGACGCGGCGCGCGACCTCGCCGAGTGGAAGACCCGGCTGCGGGCCGCCTGGCACGGGGTGAGCGTCGACCACGTGGAGACCACCGCCGCCACCGCCACCGCGGAACTGGGTTCCACCCTGGGCCTGCGGGTGCGGGTGGACCTCGGCGAACTGGCCCCGGACGACGTGGAGGTGCAGGCGGTCTCCGGCCGGGTGGACTCCGAGGACCGGATCACCGGGGCGACGGCGGTGCCGCTGAAACCGGTCGGCGGACCCGACCTGGAGGGCCGCTGGGCCTACGAGGGCCCGCTCGCCCTGGACCGCACCGGCACCTTCGGCTACACGGTCCGCATCCTGCCCGCCCACCCGCTGCTGGCCTCCGGTGCCGAACTGGGCCTGGTCGCGGTGCCGTCGGGGGAGCTGGTGGAGGCGGCGGGGCTGCTGATGCGGTGACCCGGACGCCGCCCTCGCCGCCGGCGCCGGGCGTCAGCCGGTGAGGGCGGTGGCCTCCACCTCGACCAGCACATCGGGTTCGAAGAGGTGGTCGACCCCGATCAGCGAGGCCGGGGGCATCGGGCGCGGCAGCCCGATCTCCCCGGCGACCTGCTCGACCCCCGCCAGGAAAGCGGTCATCCGCTCCGGCGCCCAGGCGGTGACGTAGAAGGTCAGGCGCAGCACGTCGGCGAAGGTCGCCCCGGCGCCCGCCAGCCCCGTCGCGGTGTTCCGCAGCGCCTGCGCGACCTGCCCGGCGAGATCGCCCGGGGCGACCGGCGTGCCGTCCGCGGTCCGCGCGATCTGGCCGCTGACGTGCACGTGCCGGGTGCCGGTGCCGACGGCGACGTGGTCGTAGGGGGTGGGGCGCAGCATGCCGTCGGGGGTGAAGCGGCGAACGGGCATCAAGGTCTCCTCGGACCGGAACGGTAGGTATACCTTTGCTACCTGGTGCACGAAGGACACTTCAAGGAGACCAAGTATCAGCATGGATACCGTGCCGGAACCCGTCGGTGAGCTGCGGATCACCGCCCCGCACCGGGAGTTGCTCGACCAGGTGCTGGACAAGTGGTCACTGGACGTCCTCAACGAACTGTGCGAGCGTCCCCGCCGGTTCAACGAACTCCGCCGGGCCGTGCCCGCGGTGACGCAGAAGTCGCTGACCGCGACGCTGCGCCGGCTCGAACGCAACGGCATCGTCGAGCGGGTGCTGCTCAGCTCGCGCCCGGTCGCCGTCGAGTACCGGATCACCCCGCTGGGCAAGACCCTCCGGCATCCGGTCGAGGTGCTGCTCGGCTGGGCCGCGGCCCAGCTGCCGGCGATCGAGCGCGCCCGCGACGCCTTCGACCTCGGCCTGACCGCGTCGCCCTGAGCGCGCGGACCCGTCAGTCCTCGGCGGCGGGTCCGCACAGTTCGCGCAGCACCTTGCCGCAGCGCCGGGCGTAGGCGTGCTGCAGGCCCCGGGCCGCCGGGCCGCCCGCCTTGGTGTACCACTTGGCCGGGCGGCTGAAGGCGGTCACCGTCAGCCAGACCGTGCCGTCACCCGTGCGGTCCACCACGAAGGACTCCTCGCCGCACTCCGGATGACCGGCGAGCGTGCCGTACGCCCACCCGGCGCGCCGGGGCTCCTCCACCGTCCACACCACCCGGCAGGGCGCCTTGATCATGCCGGCCAGGGTGACGGTGACGTCGACACCGGGCGCGGCCCGGTCCGCGCCCGTGTCCAGGCCGACCCCCACCGCCCGGTGCAACTCCCAGGTCAGCAGCGCCTGGGCGGCCCGCCGGAAGACCGGTTCGCCCTCCCCGAGACGGGTGCGGACATGCAGGGAATGGAAGCCGGGCGGGCAGCGGTCCTGCTCCCGGGTCGCGCCGACGGCGTCGTACGTGAAGGACATGGGTCCCAAGACTAAGGGCCCGTCCGGGCGCGGCACCGGCACCCGCCTACCGGGGTCCGTGCCAGGAGTGCCACAGCGCGGCGTAGGCGCCGCCGGCCGCGACCAGTTCGTCGTGCGTGCCCAGTTCGGTGAGCCGGCCGTCCTCCATCACGGCCACCCGGTCGGCGTCGTGCGCGGTGTGCAGCCGGTGCGCGATCGCGATGACGGTCCGGCCCTCGAGTACGGCGGCCAGGGCGCGCTCGGTGTGCCGGGCCGTGGTCGGGTCGAGCAGGGCGGTGGCCTCGTCGAGGATCAGGGTGTGCGGGTCGGCCAGCACCACCCGGGCCAGCGCGAGCCGCTGGGCCTGGGAGCCGTCGGTGCGGTGGCCGCCGGTGCCCAGCTCGGTGCCGAGGCCGGCCGGGAGTTCCCGTACCCAGGTGTCGGCGCCGACGGCGGCCAGCGCGGACCAGAGCCGGTCGTCGGTGGCGGACGGTTCGGCGATGAGCAGGTTGTCGCGGACCGTGCCCAGGAAGACGTGGTGTTCCTGGGTGACCAGGACGACCTGGCGGCGCAGCCGCTCCGGGCCGAGGCCGTGCACCGGCACCCCGCCCACCGTCACCGCGCCGGCGGTCGGCGTGTCGACGCCCGCCAGCAGCCGGCTCAGCGTCGTCTTGCCCGCGCCGGACGGCCCGACCACCGCCAGCCGCTCGCCCGGCCGCACGGTGAGGTCCACCCCGCGCAGCACCTCGCCGCCCCGGTCGTAGGCGTAGCGGGCCCCGGTCACGTCGATCCGGTCGCCGGCCGGCGCCGGGGAGCCGTCCGGTGCGGCGCGCGGCGCCCGGGCCAGCCCCTCCACCCGGGCGAACGACGCGCCGCCGGCCTGGAGCTGCTCCAGCCGCACCAGCACCTCGTCCAGCGGCCCGGCGAGCTGCTGGAGGTACACCGCGCAGGCCACCACCGTCCCCACGCTCGCCGCCCCGTGGGTGTGCAGCACCCCGCCGATCAGCAGTACGGCGGCCACCGGCAGGACGTAGGAGAACTCCACCACCGGGAAGAACACCGAGCGCAGGTACAGGGTGTGCAGGCGGGTCCGCCGGGACACCTCCAGCGCGTCGCGGCTCGCGGCGATCCGCCGCCCGGCCAGGCCGAACGCCTCCACCGTGCGGGCCCCGGCCACCGTGGCGGCCAGCACCTCGGCGACGTCGGAGTTGGCGGCGCCCTCGGCGAGGTATCCGGCGCGGGCCCGGCGCAGATACCAGCGCAGCGCGCCCCAGACGGGCAGCAGGCCCAGCACGCCGACCGCGCCGAGCAGCGGGTCCAGGACGAACACCGCGACGGTGAGGAACAGCGCCTGCACCGCGTTGACCAGCAGCTCGGGACCGGCGTCCCGCAAGGTGGCGCCGACGGCGGTGACGTCGGCGGTGCCCCGGGTGGTCAGGTCGCCGGTGCCGGCCCGCTCCACCACCGAGGCGGGCAGCGCCAGCGCCCGGTCCACGAAGCGCTCCCGGACCCGGGCCAGGGTCCGTTCGCCGAAGCGGTGGCCGACGTAACGGGCCCAGCGGGCCAGCAGCAACTGCGCCAGCGAGCAGAGCAGGATGGCCAGCGCCATCCGGTCCACGACGGCCACCTCGGCGCCGGCCCGCACCTCGTCGACGATCCGGCCCAGCAGCCACGGTCCGGCGAGTGCGGCCAGCGCGGCCAGCGCGTTCAGGGCGAGTACCGAGGCGAAGGGCCGGGCGTCGGCCCGCACCAGTCCGGCCGCCGCCCGGCGTACATCGGCGCGGCCGGCGACCGGCAGCCGCCCGCCCTCCGTCGAGGTCATCGAAGAGCCTCTTCCGCTTCGTCGGCTTCGTCGGCTTCACCGGTGTCCCGCGCCACCAGCGCCCGGTAGCCCGGCTCGGCGCCGAGGAGTCCGCGGTGGGTGCCGCTGGCCACCGCCTTGCCGTCGACCAGGTAGTGCACGACGTCCGCCCGGTCGAGGAGCAGCGGGGAGGTGCAGGCCACCACGGTGGTCCGGCCCGCGCGGGCGGCCCGCAGCCGGTCCGCCACCAGTGCCTCGGTGTGCGCGTCCAGCGCCGACGTCGGCTCCACCGCGAGCAGCACCTCGGGGTCGGCCAGCAGCGCCCGGGCCAGCCGGACCCGCTGCCGCTGCCCGCCGGACAGGCTGCGGCCCTGCGCGTCGACCGGCGCGTCGAGCCCGTCGGGCAGCGCCCGCACGATGTCGTCGGCGGCCGCCGCGCGCACCGCCCGCAGCACGCCCGGGTCCTCGGCGGTCCGCCGCCCGGCCAGCACCTCGCGCAGCGGCCCCGCGAACAGGTCGGCCTCGTGGTCGGCGACCAGCACCCGGTCCCGGACCACGGGCAGCGGAATCTCATCCAGCCGTACGCCGCCCCAGGTGACGTCGGTGCGGCCGTAGCGGCCGAGCCGGTCGGTGACCTCGGCCAGGTCGGCCGGCCGGGCCGAGGTCAGCGCGGTGAACCGGCCCGGCGCCACGCGGACACCGGAGGCCAGGTCCGCCAGCGCCGCCGGCTCGGCGGGGGCGTCGGCGGTGCCGCCGGCCGGCTCGGGCGCCAGGCGCAGGAACGCCACCACCCGCCGGGCGGCCACCACACCCCGGCTGAGCTGGTACCCCATCTCGATGAGGAACGCGACCGGCCAGCCCAGCGCCACCACATACCCGTACACCGAGACCAGTTCGCCCACGGTGATCTGCCCCTGCGCGGCCTGCCGGGCGCCCAGCCAGGTCACCAGGGCCAGGAACAGCGTCGGCAGCCCCACGCCGAGGGCCTGGATCCAGCTGGTCACCGCGCCGACCCGGTAGCCCTGGGCGCGCAGCCGCGCCGAGTCCCGGCGGAAGGCGTCCGCGACCAGGCCCTTGCCGCCCAGCCCGTTCAGCACCCGCAGCCCGCCCGCGAGGTCCGCGATCCGCGCGGTCAGCACGGACTGCCGCTCCCGGTACTCGGCCTCCCGGCCCTGCAACCGGCCCATCAGCGGCCCCAGCAGCACCCCCAGCACCGGTACGCCGATCAGCACCACCAGGGCGAGCCGCGGTGACACGGACACCATCAGGAGGCCGACCACCACGTAGGCGACGACCGCGCCGACGCCGGGCCCCACCGCCGTCAGCGACTGGCTGATCGTCTGCACGTCGCCCACCCCGATGGTGACGACCTCCCCGGCGCCCACCTGCCCGCGCAGCCGGGCGCCGAGCCGGGTGGCGTGCCCGACGACGAGCTTGACCGTGCGGAAGTTGGCGTCCATCCGGACCCGGGTCATCGCGCGGTGGCGCAGTATGCCCACCCAGGCGTTGAACGCCCCCACGGCGGTCAGCGCCCCCGTCCAGGCCGCCAGCGCGCCCAGGTCACCCGGTTCCAGGCCGTGGTCGACCGCCCGGGCCATCAGATACGGGGTGGCCGCCAGCAGCACCATCCAGACGCTGGCCAGCAGCGCCCCCGCCGCGCACCGGCCCGGCTGCCGGGCCACCAGCCACCGCAGGTACCGCCAGCCGCCCCGGACGTCGGGCCGGCCGGGCTCCTCGTACGCGTCGATCATCCGTGCCCCCGCGGTCCCCGTCGCCGTGCCCTCATGCCAGGCTGTCCCGCCACGCCCGGTGCAGATCGGCGAACCGGCCCGTCCCCGCGGTCAGCTCGGCCGGGCTGCCGTCCTCCACGATCCGGCCGTGCTCCAGCACCAGCACCCGGTCGGCGATCTCCACGGTCGACAGCCGGTGCGCGATCACCACCGCGGTCCGGCCGTGCAGCACCGTGCCCATCGCCCGCTGCACCGCCCGCTCCCCGGGAACGTCCAGCGAACTGGTCGCCTCGTCCAGGATCAGCACCGCCGGATCGGCCAGCAGCGCCCGCGCGAACCCGACCAGTTGGCGCTGACCGGCGGAGATCCGGCCGCCGCGCTTGCGGACGTCGGTGGCGTAGCCGTCCGGCAGCGCGGCGATGAAGTCGTGCGCGCCGATCGCCTTCGCGGCCCGCTCGATCTCCTCGGCCGTCGCCTCCGGGCGGCCGAGGGCGATGTTCTCGGCGACCGTCCCGGAGAACAGGAACGCCTCCTGCGTCACCATCACCACCCCGCGCCGCAGTTCGGGCACGGCCAGGTCGCGCAGGTCGGTGCCGTCCAGCAGCACCCGGCCCGCGGTCGGGTCGTAGAACCGGGCCAGCAGCTTGGCCAGGGTCGACTTGCCCGCGCCGGTGGAGCCGACGACCGCGACGGTCTGCCCGGCGGGGACGGTCAGGTCGAAGCGGGGCAGCACCTCGCCGCCGGTGCGGTAGCCGAAGGCGACCCCGTCGAAGACGACCTCGCGGCCGGGCAGGGCGGTGGCCGGGGGCGGCAGTTCCCTCGGCGCCGCCGGCTCCGGCACGGCCGGGACCTGGGCCAGCAGACCGGCGATCTTCTCCAGCGAGGCCGCCGCCGACTGGTAGGAGTTCAGGAACATGCCGAGCCGGTCGATCGGGTCGTACAGCCGGCGCAGGTACAGCACCGCCGCCGCCAGCACACCGAGCGCCAGGGTGTCGTCCGCGACCCGGTGGGCGCCCCACAGCACGATGCCCGCGACGGCCGTGTTGGCGACCAGCCGGGAACCGGTGACATAGCGGGCCATCTCGAGGAGCGCGTCGCCGTTGCTGCGCTCGTGCCGCCCGTTCAGCACGGCGAAGCCGGCGTCGTTGACCGCCTCGCGGCGGAAGGCGCGCACCGGCCGGATGCCGTTCATCGTCTCCACGAACTTCACGATCACCGCCGCGATCGCCGTCGACCGCTTGCGGTACGCCCGCCCCGCCCGCCGCTGGTAGGACCGCACCAGCGCGTACAGCGGCCCGAACGAGGCGACCGCGACGGCGCCCAGACCGAGGTCTAGCCAGAGCAGCAGCGCCGCGATGTAGACGAAGGAGAGGACGACCGTGACCAGTTCCTGCAGGCCCTCGCTGAGCAGCTCGCGCAGCGACTCCACGTCGGTGGTGGCACGGGAGATCAGCCGGCCCGAGGTGTACCGCTCGTGGAAGTCGACGCTGAGCGCCTGCGCGTGGCGGAAGATCCGGCCGCGCAGGTCGAGCAGCACGTCCTGGTTGACGCGGGCGGCGGCGCCGATGAAGGCGTACTGGAGGGCGCCGCCGGCCAGCGCGCACAGCAGGTAGCCGGCGCCGACCGCGATCAGCGGCCCGTGGTCGGCGGCCCGCAGCGCCGGTACGGCGTGGTCGATGGCGTACGCCACCAGCAGCGGGCCGGCCTGCACGGCCGCCTGCTGGAGCAGGAGCAGCAGGGTGGTGACGGCGACCCGGGCGCGCATCGGCGCCAGCAGGGAGCGCAGCAGGGCGGCGGTGGCGCCGGGCGGGGTGGGCAGCACGTCGCGGTCGAAGGCGTCGCCCGGGTCCGGGCGGGGGCCCTCGGGGCCGTCCGTGGGCGGTGCGGTGGTGGTGGGCGCCGTCATCGGTCGTCGTCCTCCCCTGCCCCCGACATCAGGTGGGCGTACTCGGCGTTGCCGCGCAGCAGTTCGTGGTGGGTGCCGACGGCGGTGATCCGGCCGCCGGAGAGCAGGGCGACGCGGTCGGCGAGCAGCACCGTGGAGGGCCGGTGGGCCACGATCAGCGCGGTGGTGTCCGCCAGCACCCGGCGCAGGGCGGCCTCGACGGCGGCCTCGGTGTGCACGTCCAGGGCGGACAGCGGGTCGTCCAGGACCAGGAAGCGGGGCCGGCCGGCCACCGCGCGGGCCAGCGCGAGGCGCTGCCGCTGGCCGCCGGACAGGCTCAGGCCCTGTTCGCCGACCTGGGTGGCGGTGCCCTCGGGCAGCGCGCGGACGAAGCCGGCCTGGGCGATGCCGAGGGCGCGGTCCAGCTCGGCGTCCCCGGCGTCGGCGCCGGCCCCCATCAGCACGTTCTCCCCGACGCTCGCGGAGAAGAGGGTGGGTTCCTCGAAGGCGACGGCGACCAGGGCGCGCAGCTCCTCGCGGGGCAGCGCGGTGATGTCGGTGCCGTCCAGGGTGATCCGGCCCTCGGTCACCTCGTGCAGCCGGGGGACGAGTGCGGTGAGCGTGGTCTTGCCGCTGCCGGTGGCCCCGACCAGCGCGAGGGACTCGCCGGGGCGGATGTGGAGGTCGACGCGGTCGAGGACCGGCGGGGCGTCGGGGGCGGCGTCGGGGTAGCGGAACCGGACGCCCTCGAACCGCAGCCCCGGCTCCGCACGGGCAGCCGGTGCGGGCACCGGCTCGGCGGCCCGTCCGCCGGCGGACTCCGGCTCCTCGTCCATCACCTCGAAGTACCGCTCCGTCGCCGTCGCCGCCTCCTGGCTCATCGCCAGCAGGAACCCGATCGACTCGATCGGCCAGCGCAGCGCCAGCGCCGTCGACAGGAACGCCACCAGCGTCCCCGCCGACAGCCGCCCGTCCGCCACCTGCACCGACCCGACCACCAGCGCCGCCCCGACGGCCAGTTCCGGCAGCGTCACGATCACCGCCCAGATGGCCGCCAGCAGCCGCGCCTTGCGCAGCTCCGTCCCGCGCAGCGTCCGGGACAGCTCCCCGAATGCCCGCGCCTGGCTGCGATGGCGCCCGAACCCCTTGATGATCCGGATGCCGAGCACGCTCTCCTCGACCACCGTGGTCAGGTCCCCGACCTGGTCCTGTGCCCGCCGCGCCACGTCGGAGTACTTCTTCTCGAACACCGAGCAGGTGACGACCACCGGGACGGCGGGCCCCAGGATCACCAGCCCCAGCGTCCAGTCCTGCACCAGCATGATGACCACGCCGACCAGCATCGTCACCCCGTTGACCAGCAGGAACGTCAGCGGGAAGGCGAGGAACATGCGCAGCAGCATCAGATCCGTGGTGCCCCGGGACAGCAACTGTCCCGAGGGCCACCGGTCGTGGAAGGCCACCGGCAGCCGCTGGAGCCGCCGGTACAGCGCGGCCCGCAGCTCCGCCTCGACATGCGACAGCGGCCGGGCCACCAGCCACCGCCGCAGCCCGAACAGCAGCGCCTCCGCCAGCCCCAGGAGCAGCAGGTACAGCGCCCCGAGCCACACCCCGGCCGGGTCCCGGCCGGCGACCGGGCCGTCCACCATCCACTTCAGGACCAGCGGAATGACCAGCGCCACGCAGGAGGCGAGCACGGCGACGAACGCCGCGCCGAACAGCCGCGCCCGCACGGGCCGTACGAACGGCCACAGCCGCAGCAGGGTCCGCACGGCGGACCGTTCGGCGGACCGTTCCGCGGGGGATGCAGGTTTCGTGGTCATCAGCAGCGAGCCTACGGTTCACCACTGACACTGCCCATCGAGTTTCCGTCGGCACGCAGGGCGTACGGAGGCACGCCCGGCGGGGTCAGGACGCCGGATACGGCAGCAGCGTGCCGTTCACCTTCTCCCACGCCGCCTTCAGCTCGGCCAGCAGCTCGGGCCGGTCGGCCGCCAGGTCGGCCTGTTCGCGGGCGTCGGCGGCGAGGTCGTAGAGGTGGTCCTTGCCGTCGGCGTCCTGGTAGTACTTCCAGTCGCCGCGCCTGAGCGCCCGGTTGCCCCGCACCCGCCAGAACAGGTCGCGCTCGGGGACGTCCTCGCCGCGCAGCAGGTACCCGGCGAGGCTCTTCCCGTCCAGTGGGTACGCCGGGTCCGCGCGGGCGCCGGCCAGTTCCAGCAGGGTCGCCGTCCAGTCGGGGGAGTACACCGGCTCGTGGCTGACCTGGCGGGCGTCGATCGCGGCCGGCCAGCGCAGGATGGTCGGCACCCGGATGCCGCCCTCCAGCAGTTCGGACTTGGCGCCGCTGAGCGGCCACAGGTAGGAGAAGCGCTCGCCGCCGTTGTCGCTGGCGAAGACGACCAGGGTGTCGTCCTCCTGGCCGGCCCGGCGCAGCGCGGTGAGCACCTTGCCGACGGCGGCGTCGAGGTTCTCCACCATCTCCTTGTACTTGGCCACCGAGCCGCCGTCGTTGTGCAGCAGCGCGCTCACCCCGCCGCCGGCCCGGATCTTCGCGGCGATCTCGGCACCGGTCTCGGCGTCGTCCGCGCTGAGCCACGGCCAGTGCGGGGTGGTGAAGTTGAGGTTGAGCAGCCAGGGCGTGTCCTGGTCGCGGGAGACGTACTCGACGGCCCGCTCGGTCAGCACCGTGGTGTAGTAGCGCAGGTCCTTGTACTCGGCGTCGCCCTCGTAGAGGTCGTATTCGCCGAGCTGCCCCAGCTTGGAGAAGTACTCCAGCGCGCCGCCGAAGTTGCCGAAGAACTCGTCCCAGCCGGACCGGGTGGGGCTGTAGTCCGGCAGGAAGCCGCAGTGCCACTTGCCGATCAGGGCGGTGGCGTACCCGGCCTTCTTCAGGAGGGAGGCCAGGGTGGGGTGGCCGGGCTCCAGGCCGTGGGTGAGGTCGCCGATCGGCTCGGCCAGTCCGCCCGCCGTGCGGCCCGGATAGCGGCCGGTGTAGAGGCTGAACCGGGTGGGGGAGCAGGTCGCCGAACCCGAGTAGGCGTCGGTGAAGCGGACGCCCTGGGCGGCGAGCCGGTCCAGGTTCGGCGTTCTGATGTGCGGGGCGCCGTAGGACGACAGGTCGGCCCAGCCGAGGTCGTCGCCGAGGATGAACAGGATGTTGGGGCGGCTGCGGGAGCGGCCGGCGGCGGTCCGGGCCTGGAACGGGTGCTCGGTGGGCGTGGCGGCCTCGGCGGAGGCGGCGGACGCGCCGGCGACGGCGGTCACCGCGCCGCCGCCGACCAGGCCACCGAAGACGCGCCGGGATATTTCGGGCATGCGGGTACCCCAAGGGATCGGAGGAAGCGTGGCGGGGGGTGTGATCAGCACGTTTCCAGCCGGACTGAACGCCGGTCAAGAAGATCGCCGACGAGTTCACGAGTTCGCAAAACAGACGGGTCCACCAGGTCGCGAAAGACGGGCTCACGAGGTCGCGAAAGACGGGCCCACCAGGTCGCGAAAGACGGGCCCACCAGGTCGCGAAATCGCTCAGCCCGCCACCCGCAGCAGCAGCACCGTCCGCCCCGGCACCGTGATCTCCGCCCCGGCCGGGTGCGTCCGGCCCGGCGCCCGGTCCTGTTCCTCCCGCCCGGTGTCCACCACCACCTCGTACCGCTCGGCCCAGGGCGCGGCCGGCAGTACGAAGCCCACCGGGCCCGCCCCGGCGTGCAGCACGGCCAGGAAGCTGTCGTCGACGATCGGCGCGCCGCGCTCGTCGCGGCCCGGGATGTCCCGCCCGGAGAGGTACATGCCGAGCGTGGCGGCCGGCGCGTACCAGTCCCGCTGCGTCATCTCGGTGCCCCGCGGGGTGAACCAGGCCAGGTCGCGCAGTCCGTCGGCGGTCTGCGGCCGGCCGGCGAAGAAGGCCCGGCGGCGCAGCACGGGATGGGTGTGCCGGAGCCGGATCAGGCGTGCGGTGAGGTCGTGCAGCGCCCGCCAGCCGGGGTCGTCCAGCAGCGTCCAGTCCAGCCAGCCGATCTCGTTGTCCTGGCAGTACGCGTTGTTGTTGCCGCCCTGGGTGCGGCCCAGCTCGTCGCCGGCCACCAGCATCGGCACGCCCGTGGACAGCAGCAGGGTGGTGAGCAGGTTGCGCAACTGGCGGCGGCGCAGCGCCCGTACCGTCTCGTCCTGCGTCTCGCCCTCCGTGCCGCAGTTCCAGGCCCGGTTGTCGTCGGTGCCGTCCCGGTTGCCCTCGCCGTTGGCCTCGTTGTGCTTGCGCTGGTAGGAGACCAGGTCGCGCAGGGTGAAGCCGTCGTGCGCGGTGACGAAGTTGACCGAGGCGTAGGGGCGCCGGCCGCCCCACGCGTACAGGTCGCTGGAGCCCGACAGCCGGTAGCCCATCTCCCGTACGTCGGGCAGGGCGTGCCGCCAGAAGTCCCGCACCGCGCCCCGGTACCGGTCGTTCCACTCGGTCCACAGCGGCGGGAAGGCGCCCACCTGGTAGCCGCCGGAGCCGACGTCCCAGGGCTCGGCGATCAGCTTCACCCGGCGCAGCACCGGGTCCTGGGCGATCACCGCGAGGAACGGGGAGAGCATGTCGACGTCGTGCATCGAGCGGGCCAGTGCCGCCGCCAGGTCGAACCGGAAGCCGTCCACGCCCATCTCGGTCACCCAGTACCGCAGCGAGTCGGTGATCAGGCGCAGCACCTGCGGCTGGACCACGTGCAGGGTGTTGCCGCAGCCGGTGTAGTCGGCGTACCGGCGGGCGTCCGGCTGGAGGCGGTAGTAGCCCCGGTTGTCGATGCCCTTCAGGGACAGCGTCGGGCCCAGCTCGCCCGCCTCCGCGGTGTGGTTGTAGACCACGTCGAGGATCACCTCGATGCCGGCCGCGTGCAGCGCCCGCACCATCCGCTTGAACTCGCCGACCTGCTCGCCCCGGGTGCCGGCCGCGGCGTAGCCGGCGTGCGGGGCGAAGTAGCCGATGGAGTTGTAGCCCCAGTAGTTCGACAGGCCGCGCTCCAGCAGATGGCTCTCGTGGGCGAACTGGTGCACCGGCAGCAGCTCCACCGCGGTCACGCCCAGCCCCGTCAGGTGGGCGATCGCCGCCGGGTGGGCCAGCCCCGCGTAGGTGCCGCGCAGTTCGGGCGGGATGCCGGGGTGGCGGGCGGTGAAGCCGCGGACGTGCAGTTCGTAGATGACCGAGTCGGCCCACGGGGTCTTGGGGCGGTGGTCGTCGGCCCAGTCGTCGTCGTCATGGACGACGACGCCCTTGGGCACGTGCGGCGCGGAGTCCCGGTCGTCGCGCACGGTGTCGGCGACGTGCTGCTCCGGCCAGTCCCGCACATGGCCGTACACCTGCGGCGGCAGCCGGAAGTCGCCGTCCACCGCGCGGGCGTACGGGTCCAGGAGCAGTTTCGCCGGGTTCCAGCGGGCGCCGGTCCACGGATCCCAGCGGCCGTGCACCCGGAAGCCGTAGCGCTGACCGGGCCGCACCCCCGGCACGAACCCGTGCCAGATCTCGTGGGTCAGCTCGGTCAGCCGGACCCGGCGCTCCCGTCCGCCGCCGTCCCGCCCGCTGTCGTCGAACAGGCACAGCTCGACCGCCTCCGCGCCGCCCGCCCAGAGCGCGAAGTTGGTGCCGACCACGCCGTCCGGGCCGGTCCGGAACCGGGCGCCGAGCGGCACCGGCGTGCCCGGCCAGGCGGGCACGGCGGCCGGCGGCGCGGTCCGCCGTACCCCGTTCGCCGCGGCGGCCACCCGCCCGTCCTCGGCGGCCCGCTTCCCGGCCACCGCCTCCCGCTCGGCTGCGCTGGACACCTGTCGGCCTCCCACGGCTCGTGGGACGACGGGCCGAGACGGGTGAAAAACGGGCGTACGGCGTCCCGGCCGCCGCTCTCCGTCGCGTCGTCCTCCTCCCTAGTTCTGCCCAGAGCGCGGCTCGCACTCACGTTTCCCCAGGGCGGACCGGTCGTTACGGGTGGATGTGAACCACGTACACGGGCGCGCACGGCGCGCGGGGGCCGCGCTGGCCGCCGTACTGACATGGGCAGGACTGCTGGCCGGAGTGGCCGGCTGCACCTCGGGCGGGACCGGGCTCGGCGGGGTGTTCGGCAAACCGGGAGGTCCCGGCGAGGGCATCGGCATCGTCCCGGACGACGGCGACAAGGGGGTGCGGCCCGGCCGGAAGCTGTCGGTCCGGGTGCCGCAGGGGCGGCTGGAGTCGGTCCGGGTGGTCAAGTCGCAGGACGCGCGGGACACCCCGGTGCCCGGCCGGATCTCCGCCGACGGACGGCGCTGGGACCCCGACGACCGGCGCCTCGCGCTCGCCGCCAAGTACACCGTCGACGCCGTCGCGGTCGACGAGGACGGCCGCCGCTCCGCGCGGCACGCGAGCTTCACGACGTACGTCCCCGAGGAGCGCTTCATCGGGTACGTCGCCCCCGAGAACCGGTCGACGGTCGGCACCGGCATGATCGTCTCCCTGGAGTTCAACCGGGAGATCACCGACCGCGCCGCCGTCGAGCGGGCCGTCCGGGTGAGCGCCGAACCGGCCGTGGAGATCCGCCCGCACTGGTTCGGCGACGACCGCCTCGACTTCCGCCCCCGGCACTACTGGCGACCCGGCACCGAGGTCACCGTCGACCTGCGGCTGCGCGACGTGGAGGGCGCGCGCGGGGTGTACGGGCTCCAGCACAAGAAGGTCGCCTTCACCGTCGGCCGCAGCCAGGTCTCGGTGGTCGACGCGGCCCGCAAGACCATGAAGGTGTGGCGCGACGGCGAACTCCTCAGCACCGTGCCGGTCACCGCGGGCGCCGCCGGGACCACCACGTACAACGGCAAGATGGTGGTCGCCGAGATGCTCGACGTGACCCGGATGAACAGCCGCACGGTCGGCTTCGGCGGCGAGTACGACATCCCGGACGTCCCGCACGCCATGCGGCTGACCGCCTCCGGCACCTTCCTGCACGGCAACTACTGGGCGCCGCGGGAGGTCTTCGGCCAGACCAACGTCAGCCACGGCTGCGTCGGCCTGCGCGATGTCCGGGGCGGCGGGGCGGACACCCCGGCGGGCTGGTTCTACGACCGCAGTCTGGTCGGTGACGTCGTCGAGGTCAGACACAGCAAGGACCGCACCGTCGCCCCCGACAACGGGCTCGGCGGCTGGAACATGAGCTGGCGGCGGTGGCGGGAGGGAAGCGCGGTGCGGTGATCCACCGCCCGGGGCGAACTCGGTACACAACAGTGACAAACGACCCCTGCAAACCCTTGCTGGCCTGCGGTTACGATGCGCCGGTGCGCGCAGGCGCACTTGGGGTGCGGGCCGGACCGGGCCCGGCGAGGGGAGAACGACTTGAACGTGCGTCCGATATCGGGGGCTTCGGCACGGGGACGCGGCGGCCGGAAATTTTCGGCGCTGGCCGTCGGGGCGCTGCTGCTGGCGGTCACCGCGTGCGGCGGGGGAGGGTCGGACTCCGGGTCCGGGTCCGGTGACGGCGAGGGGAAGGGCTCGACGGCCGCGCAGAGCAAGCAGTCCGAGGCCGTGGTCAGCATCGCCCCGGCCAACGGCGCCAAGGCCGTCGACACCAGCGGCGACCTGAAGGTCAAGGTCGCCGAGGGGAAGCTCACCGAGGTGGTGGTGAAGGACTCCGACGGCGAGAAGGTGGCCGGGAAGATAGCCGGGGACGGCGCCACCTGGACGCCGTCCTCGCACCTGGCCGCCTCGACCGCCTACACCGTGCACGCGGTCGCCGAGGACTCCGCGGGCCGCACCGCCGCCGAGGACTCCCGCTTCACCACCCTGACGCCGAAGAACACCTTCATCGGCACCTTCACCCCCGAGGACGGCTCGAAGGTCGGCGTCGGGATGCCGTTCTCGATCCGCTTCACCCGGGGCATCACCAACCCGGCGGACGTCGAGCAGGCCATCAGCGTCAAGACCGAGCCGGCCGTCGACGTCGAGGGCCACTGGTTCGGCAACGACCGCCTCGACTTCCGCCCGGAGAAGTACTGGAAGGCCGGCACCAAGGTCACCGTCGACCTCGACCTGGACGGCGTCGAGGGCCGCGACGGCGTCTACGGCGAGCAGGCCAAGCAGGTCTCCTTCACCATCGGCCGCAGCCAGGTCTCGGTCGTCGACGCCAAGAAGCTCACCATGAAGGTGCGGCGCGACGGCGAGACCATCAAGACGATCCCGGTCACCACCGGCGCCCCGGGCTACGAGACCTGGAACGGCCAGATGGTCATCAGCGAGAAGCTCTCGGTGACCCGGATGAACGGCGAGACGGTCGGCTACGGCGGCGAGTACGACATCAAGGACGTCCCGCACGCCATGCGGCTGACCACCTCCGGCACCTTCATCCACGGCAACTACTGGGGCGGCGACGCCTTCGGCAACCGCAACGCCAGCCACGGCTGCGTCGGCCTGCGCGACACGAAGGGCGGCTGGGACGAGGACGCGCCGGCCGCCTGGTTCTTCGAGAACTCGATGATCGGCGACGTGGTGGTGGTCAAGAACTCCGACGACGCCACCGTGGCCCCGGACAACGGGTACAACGGCTGGAACATGTCCTGGGACAAGTGGACGGCGTGAGCCTTATCCAAGGCGGTTAGTCCCCGTTAACCTGCGGGCATGACCGTACATCTCGAAGTCGCCGAGGGCGTCGGCACGCTGCGTCTCGACCGCCCGCCGATGAACGCGCTGGACACCGCCACGCAGGACCGGCTGAAGGAGCTCGCCGAGGAGGCCGCGGCCCGCGCCGACGTGCGGGCCGTGGTCCTCTACGGCGGCGAGAAGGTGTTCGCGGCGGGCGCGGACATCAAGGAGATGCAGGCGATGGACCACGCGGCGATGGTGCTGCGGGCCCGGGCGCTCCAGGACTCCTTCACGGCCGTCGCCCGCATCCCCAAGCCGGTGGTCGCCGCCGTCACCGGGTACGCGCTCGGCGGCGGCTGCGAACTCGCCCTCTGCGCCGACTACCGGATCGCCGCCGACAACGCCAAGCTCGGCCAGCCGGAGATCCTGCTCGGACTGATCCCGGGGGCCGGCGGCACCCAGCGGCTGGCCCGGCTGATCGGCCCGTCCCGGGCCAAGGACCTGATCTTCACCGGCCGCCAGGTCAAGGCCGCCGAGGCGCTCACGCTGGGCCTGGTGGACCGGGTGGTCCCGGCCGCCGAGGTCCACCAGCAGGCGCACGCCTGGGCGGCCCGGCTGGCCCAGGGCCCCGCCATCGCGCTGCGCGCGGCGAAGGAGGCGGTCGACACCGGCCTGGAGACCGACCTCGACACCGGTCTCACCGTCGAACGCAACTGGTTCGCGGGGCTGTTCGCCACCGAGGACCGCGAGCGCGGGATGCGCAGCTTCGTCGAGGAGGGACCCGGCAAGGCGAAGTTCATCTGAACGGCGCGCTGTTGACGCGGTGTAGCGGCCGGGTCCCTCGTTGGAGCGGTTTATGGAGGGACTGAGGCGGCCTTGCGCCGGGCGGGGGATCAGCGGCCGTCGCACCGCACTGCTCGAATAGTCCCCCCAGTTCACAAGGCGTCTTTCGATTTCTGTTCTGCCTCTGGCATATGCCGGAAGCCGCTCTTCCGTGCCGCCCGGGGCCCCGGCGTATTCCCCCGGAACGGCCCCGGAAGGTGCCGCGGGCGGCCATGATGGGGGCATGGCGGGGCTGGAGGACACGGGGCAGCCACGGGGAGCCGGACGTGCGACCGCTGCGCGCTGGTCGCCGGCGGTCGAGGACGAACACGCGCTGCGGGCGATCGAGTTGTTCGGGGATCCCACGGAGGGCGAGGTTCCGCTGCCCTCCCGCCCGGAGTCCGCGGCCACCGCCCGCCGGCTCGCCCAGGTCGTCGTCCTGCGCCAGTGGCAACTGAGCCCCAAACTCGCCGAGGACGCCGTCCTCCTCGTCTCCGAGCTGGTCGGCAACGCCGTACGGCACACCGGCGCCCGCGTCTTCGGCCTGCGCATGCGGCGCCGGCCCGGCTGGGTCCGGGTCGAGGTCCGCGACCCGTCCCGGGGGCTGCCCTGTCTGCTGCCGGTCCAGCCGCTGGACCTCAGCGGCCGCGGTCTCTTCCTGGTCGACAAGCTGTCCGACCGCTGGGGCGTCGACCTGCTGCCGCGCGGCAAGACGACCTGGTTCGAGATGCGCGTGGTGGACCGCTAGCACCATCTCGGCGCCGTCCGCGGGGAGTTCGGCGGACACGCCACCCACGGGTGACATTCCGCGCGGTGCCCGTTCCGGCCCGTGATCCTGCTTCCCATGATCATCACTCGTCTGCGGCGCCGCACCGCCGCCGCCGTCCTCTCCCTCGCCGCCGTCCTCGCCACAACGGCCGCCACCCTTCCGCAGGCCGTCCCCGCCGCCGCCCCGGCCGCCGCCCGGGCCGCCGCGCCCTCCTGCCCGGTCTTCGAAGACAAGCTCAAGGCCGCCGCCGACCGCCGCGTCGACCTCGACCGCATCACCCCCGCCCCCGCCTGGCGCACCACCTGCGGCACCCTCTACCGCAGCGACGGCCGCGGCCCCGACGTGATCTTCGAGGACGGCTTCCAGCCCCGGGACGTGGTGGGCGGCCAGTACGACATCGAGCAGTACGTCCTGGTCAACCAGCCCTCCCCGTACGTGTCGACCTCCTACGACCACGACCTGTACAAGACCTGGTACAAGTCCGGCTGGAACTACTACATCGACGCCCCCGGCGGTATCGACGTGAACGAGACCATCGGCGACACCCACCGCTGGGCCGCCCAGGCCGAGGTCGCCTTCCCCGGCGGCGTCGACCGCGAGTACGTCATCGGTGTCTGCCCGGTCGACAAGCGGACCAAGACCGAGATCATGGACGAGTGCCGGAGCAACCCGCACTACGAGCCGTGGCACTGACCCCGGAACCCAGGAAGACGACCGGAACGTTAATCTGACCAGCGTCAGTACGACGTTCATGGCAGGACCAGAGCACAGGATGAGGGGCGGATCGGTGGCGGACATCGAGGAAGCACGCAAGCAGTTCGACCGGATCGACGCGGACGGCGACGGGCACATCACGGCGGCCGAGTTCAAGACCGCGCTGGCCCAGGGCGGCGACTGGAACGTCACCGAGTCCGTCGCGGAGGCGATCATCAAGAGCCGCGACCTGAACGGCGACAAGCTGCTGTCGTTCGACGAGTTCTGGGCGTTCCTGAACAAGTGACGCGGGAGGGCGTCCGTGCGGACGGACGCCCTTTTTGCCGAGGAACACTCTTCCCGCCCGCCCGTCGATTGGTGACCCCATGCCGCTAGGCGCCGTCCGCCCCAGCCCCTTGGTCGAGCAGGCCACCGCCCGGCTGCGCGAGCAGATCACCGGCGGCCACTGGCCGGTCGGCACCCGGCTGCCCGGCGAGACCACCCTGGCCAAGGAACTCGGCGTGGGCCGTTCCACCGTCCGCGAGGCGCTGCGCGCGCTGTCCGGCGCGGGACTGGTCCGGCCCCGGCAGGGCGCCGGCGTGTTCGTCATCGCCACCGAGCCGGTCGAGGACTGGCCGGCCCGGCTGCGGCGGGCCGCGGTGACGGACGTCTACGAGGTCCGGATGGCCGTCGAGGTGCACGCCGCCCGGCTCGCGGCCCAGCGCCGCACCGACGACGACATCACCGCCCTGCACACGGCACTGGCGGGCCGCCGGGCGGCGGCGGCCGGGGACGACGCGGCCTTCGTCGACGCCGACATCGCCTTGCACGCGGCCGTGGTCGCCGCCGCCCACAACCCCGTGCTCACCGACCTGTTCACCCAGTTCGTCCCGGTGCTGCGGGACGGCCTGGTCGACCTGCTCGCCCTCACCGGTCTGCGCACGGACGAACCCGGGCACGGCGACGCCGCCCACGCGGCCCTGGTCCGGGCGGTCGCGGACGGCGACGCGGCGGGCGCCGCCGAGATCCTGCGCGCGGAACTGACGGACCCGTTCGGAGGTACCGAGGAATAGCCCGCCCACCGGTCCGGTTACGGATGCCCGACGGCGTACCGCACATCCACGACGTACTCACGACCCGGAAGGTCAGGCGAGCCGGACCATGAAGATCGGCATCATCGGCGCGGGCAACATCGGCGGCAACCTCACCCGGCGGCTCACCGCCCTCGGCCACGACGTCTCGGTCGCCAACTCGCGCGGCCCGCACACCCTCACCGCGCTCGCCGAGGAGACCGGCGCGACGCCGGTCCGGGCCGAGGACGCGGCCCGCGGCGCCGAACTCGTGGTGGTCACGGTGCCGCTGAAGGCGGTCCCGGACCTGCCCGGGGGGCTGTTCGGCGAAGCGGCGGACGGCCTCGCGGTCATCGACACCGGCAACTACTACCCGCGGCAGCGCGACGGCCGGATCGCCGGGATCGAGGACGAGGGCCGCACCGAGAGCCGCTGGACGGAACAGCACCTCGGCCACCCCGTCATCAAGGCGTTCAACGGCACCTACGCCCAGGACATCCTGGACCGCCCCCGCCCGGCCGGCGACCCCGGCCGGATGGCCCTCCCGGTGGCCGGCGACGACCCGGCGGCCAAGGCGAAGGTCCGGGCCCTGATCGGGGAACTCGGGTTTGACACGGTCGACGCGGGCGGCATCGACGACTCCTGGCGCCAGCAGCCGGGCACCCCGGTGTACGGGCTGCGCGGGGACGTGGACGCGGTCCGGAAGGCGCTGGCGGAGGCGTCCGAGGAGCGGCCGGCGGAGTTCCGGGGCTGACTCCCGGGGGCGGACGGCTCAGGCGCCGTCCGCCCACTTCTTCAGCGCCGCCTTGCTCTCGAAGTCGGCCACGTTCTTGTCCAGCGGCTCGGCCGTGTACTGGTGGATGCGCCACTTGGCCTTGATGCGGGGCTTGCCGGCGGAGACGTAGTCGGCGATCCACAGGCCGTCGCCGGCGTAGGACGTCGTATCGACGGTCAGCCAGAAGTTCCGGTTGCAGTACAGCATGACCCGGTGGTCCGGGCGGAGTTCCTTCACCTTCTTGATGAAGCGGTCCTTCTCGGCGTTGCTCGCGTGATTGCCGTCGCCGGTGGACTCCCAGTCGACGGCCAGGATGTCGCCGGCTCTGTCCGGGGCCTTGGCGACGAAGTGCTCGGCCTGGGCGGTGAGATTGCCCGGCCACAGAAAGTGGTAGAAGCCGACGACCAGTCCGGCGTCGCGGCCCCGTTTGGTCTGGGCCGACAGCTTGGGGTTGGTGTACGAACGGCCCTCCGTCGCCTTGATGAAGACGAAGGAGAGGCCGTCGGTGTCGTAGGTGTCGGACTGGTAGGCGCTCACGTCGATGCCGCGCAGCATGGGGACTCCCTCGGGTGCCTCGTGCGGTACAAGTGCGGTGGGGCCGGGAGTTGTTGTTATGCCCTGGAACGACAGCCGTACGCTGGGCGCGCGGAAGCTCGGGTTCCGGTGGTGGTGAACGCCGGTGGACGTCAGGGGGCGGGGGAGGCCGCGGGGGCGTGGGTGCCGGCGGCGGGCGCGGGGGACTCGGCGTCGTTCACCCCGTCCGCCTCGCTCACCCCGTCCGCCTCGTCCAGGGAGACGTGCTTGGTTTCCTTGCCGAGCAGCAGCGCGATCAGGGTCAGTACGGCCATCGCGGACAGGTAGACGCCGACCAGCCACGGCGAGCCGTCCCCGGCCTCCCACAGTGCCACCGCGATGAACGGGGCGACCGCCGCGCCCAGGATCGAACTGACGTTGTACGAGATGCCGGAGCCGGTGTAGCGCACGCTGGTCGGGAAGAGTTCCGGCAGCAGCGCGCCCATCGGGCCGAAGGTCATGCCCATCAGGGTGAAGCCGAGGACCAGCCACAGCACGACGCCGAGGGTGCCCAGGCCGATCAGCGGGACCCAGACCAGGCCGAAGACGACGATCGCGGCGGTGATCCAGATCAGGGTGGCGCGGCGGCCGTACTTGTCGGCGAGCGGGCCGGAGACCAGGGTGAACACGGCGAAGAACAGCACGCCGAAGATCATCATCAGTACGAAGGTGGTGTAGCTGTAGCCGAGGCCCGGCACGGCGGCGTCCTTCGCGGTGCGGCCGTAGCTCAGCGAGAACGTGGTCATCAGGTAGAAGAGCACGTACGTGGCCAGCATGATGAAGGTGCCCAGGATCAGCTGCCTCCAGTGGCCCTGGACGACGGTGGCCAGCGGCAGCTTGCGGACCTTGCCGGACTCCCGGGTCCTGGCGAACACCGCGGACTCCACCAGCCGGGAGCGCACCCACAGGCCGATCGCGACCATCACCGCGGAGAACAGGAACGGGATGCGCCAGCCCCAGTTGGCGAACGCCTCGGAGGGCTGGGTCGGGTCGGCGCCCGCCGAGGACGGCAGCACCGCCCCGATGATCAGGAACAGGCCGTTGCCGATGATGAAGCCGAGCGGGGCGCCGAGCTGCGGGAAGGTGCCGTACAGGGCGCGCTTGCCCTTGGGCGCGTTCTCGGTGGCGACCAGCGCGGCGCCGCTCCACTCGCCGCCGAGCGCGAAGCCCTGGGCCAGCCGCATCAGCACGAGCAGCGCGGTGGCCACCCAGCCGACCTGCGCGTAGGTGGGCAGCACGCCGATCAGGAAGGTGGCGACGCCCATCGTGAGCAGCGAGACCACCAGTGTCTTCTTCCGGCCGAGCCGGTCCCCGAGATGCCCGAAGAAGACGGCCCCGATCGGCCGGGCGACCATCGCGGCGCCGAACACCGCGAAGGAGGACAGCAGCGCCGTGGTCGGGTCGCTGCTCGGGAAGAAGAGCTTGGGAAAGACCAGGACCGCGGCGGTCGCGTAGATGTAGAAGTCGTAGAACTCGATCGTTGTGCCCATGAGGCTGGCGATGAGGACGCGGGAGCGCGGGTTGACGGGGGCGGCGGCCGGGCCGGTGGCTGGTGCGGGCATGTCCTGGTCTTTCACGTGCGAAAGGTACTGACCTCGCCACCTTCTCAAGCTGTCTTATGTTCTGGAAAGCGGATATCAGAATGTAAGACGAAGGTGGCGGTCTTCGCTCAGGCCCGCGGCGCGGTCAGGGCCGGAGGTTCTCCAGGTCCGCCAGCAGGCTCGGGTGCGTCGGCCGCCAGCCGAGGGCCTCCCGGGTGCGGGCGGCGGAGGCCGGCTGGTCCGCGGCGAAGATCGGTCCGAACGGGCCGAAGGTCTCCTCCGGCACCCGCTCGACCGGCAGGCCCAGCCGCCGCCCGATCACCGTCGCGATGTCCCGCACCGCGTCGCCCTCGTCGGCCACCGCGTGCCAGGCCGTCCCGGCCGGCGCCGATTCCAGCACCAGCCGGAACAGGACCGCCGCGTCCAGCGCGTGCACGGCCGGCCAGCGCTGGCTGCCGTCGCCCGGGTAACCGGCCACCCCGGTGCGGCGGGCCTGGTCGGCGAGGAGACCGGCGAATCCGCCCCGGCCCTGGTTGTGCACCGTGCGCGGCATCCGCACCGCCATGCTCCGCAGTCCGTCGGCGGCCCGGTCCAGCAGCGCGGTGACCGCCCGGCCGCGGCCGCCCACCGGCCCGTCGGTCGGCGCCGGATCGGCCTCGGTGGCGGTCCGCCCCGGCACCCAGGGGGTGCCCGAGACCGTGACGAGCGGGCGGTCGCCGCCGATGAGTTCGTCGCCCAGCGCGGTGAGCGCGGCGGTCTCCTCGGCGATGCCCCGGGCGAGCGCGTCCGGGCTGGCGTAGTCGCGGCCGAAGGCCAGGCTGATCACGCCGTCCGACTGCGCGGCGCCGGACCGCAGGACGTCGAGGTCGGCCAGTTCGCCGCGCAGCACCTTGGCGCCGGCCTCCTCCAGGGTCCGCGCGGAGCCGTCCGAGCGGGCCAGGGCGAGGACGGTGTGCCCGTTGCCGAGCAGTTCGGTGACGACGGCGGAGCCGATGGTGCCGGTGCCGCCGGTGACGAAGACATGCATGAGTACTCCTCGGAAGGACGGGAGACAGGTGAGTGACGGGTGACGGGACCTTTGTCCCGTCATCGACCCTACACCTGTGACGGGACAGAAGTCCCATCACCTATCCTGTGCGTATGGCTAGATGGCAACCCGGAGCGACCCAGCGACTCGTCGTCGCGGCCGTCGACCTCTTCACCGAGCAGGGGTACGACGCCACCACCGTGGCGCAGATCGCCGAGCGGGCCGGCGTCACCAAGAGCACCTTCTTCCGGCACTTCTCCGACAAGCGCGAGCTGCTGGTGGCCGGCCAGGAGACGCTCAGCCGGCTGCTGGCCGACGGCATAGCCGAGGCGCCCGCGGACGCCGGCCCGCTCCAGGCGGTGGCGGCCGGTCTGGAGCGCGCGTCGAGCGTGATGGGGCCGGCCAACCGCGAACTCGGCCCCCGGCTGAAGGCGGCCATCGCGGCCAGTACCGAACTCCAGGAGCGCGACGCCCTCAAGAGCGTCGGGCTGGCGGCGGCGATGACGTCGGCGCTGGTCGCCCGGGGGGTGCCCGATCCGGTCGCGCACCTGGCGGGCGAGCTGGGCGTGCTCGCCTTCAAGCGGGGCTACGCCCAGTGGTCCGAGAGCGACCGCGACGACACGGAGGAGTTCGCGCCGTACGCGCTGGCGGCCCTGGAGGACCTGCGACGGGCGACCGCGGCGCTGGGCTGAGCGGCGCCGGCGCGACGGTGTGCGACCGGCGGAGTGGGGCGGGACCTCAGCCCTCCGGCGGTCGCGATGTCCCGGGCCGAAACCCGTGGCCGCCACCGGGTGAACCGGTGCGGTCGCTCCGTTCCGGGGCCAGCCGCCTGTTCCGTGCCGGGCGGCGGGCCCCTCGGGTGTCCGGCCGCCCGGGATGCCGTGTGCGGTTCACGAGGCGTTCCCGGGGCTCTGCCGCTCGGGGCTGCTCGCCTGGCCGTCCGGCACCTCGCAGCGGCCCGGCCGGCGGTCAGGAACCAGTGACCGCGTCCACCTTCACCGACAGCTCGGTCGAGCCCTTGAGGGGCAGGGAGACGGACCGGAAGCCGTTCGCCGGGTCCCGGATGTAGTCGAGATAGTCGGGCTCGGCGTTGTCGTTCATGATCATCGCGCCGGTCCTCAGCTGCGGTGCGATCAGCTCAACGACCTGGCGGGCCAGCGTGGGGCCCGAGCTGACCGGCCAGCCGTCGATGAGCGCGAAGTCGACCGGGCCGCCCAGATCGCGCAGTGTCTCGCGGGCGTCCCCGACCCGCAGGTCGACGATGTCGGCCAGGCCGGCCTCGGTCAGGTTGCGCCGGGCGGTGGCGGCCTTCTCCGGGACGATCTCGGAGCCGATCACCGTCCCGCCGCCGTTGTCGCGGACCGCGGCGGCGAAGTAGAGCGTGGACACGCCGAGGGAGGTGGCGAACTCCACGGTCCGCGTCGCGCCGATCGCCCGGCAGAGCAGGTAGATCAGGTCTCCCTGAGCCGGGTGGATCGAGAAGCCGATGTCGGCGAAGTCGTGTGGGTCGCGGACGACGCGGCCGCCGCCGGGGCCGCCGCCGGGGCCGCCGCCGGACGGGCGGCGACGCTGGCTGTACAGACGCTCGAGTACCGCTTGGACCTGGGGATCGCGCAACGGGCTGGTGGCTGGCTCGGTGGACATTCGCACTCCTCCGTAAGGGACTCCGACACGATCAGTAGTATCACGATATATCGCTGACCTTGGTCCGGGGAGTGGCGGGCGGAGCTGGGGGAGAGGGCGTCGGCCGTCATCCGCCAGGTCGCTCACAGCTCTCGCAAACGTTACGTTCGTAATGTCGAGGCCGCCGCTGGGAAGCCGGACGGCCGGAATGCTCCCGCCGTACCGAAGGGCCCCGGAAGGCCCCGGTCGGTGATCGCGTCCGGCTTCCGGCAGGCGGACCATCGCGGTGTCGCCGTGATGGCACTCGCATCAACGAAGGAGTCTGCATTGGTTGCCAGGCGGACGTTCATCGCCGGATCCGCTACGGCCGGAGCCGTGGCCGTGCTGGGTACGGCGGCCTACAGTTCGGCCGCCGAGCCGGCCGGCACGGACTCGTCGACCGCACCCGTCCAAAGCGCCACCGCCATCACCGAGGTCTTCGGCGACGGCCAGAAGCTGATCGCCGTCGCGGTCGAGTACGACCAGGACATCGACACCTCGTCCCTGACGACGTCGACCTTCGCCGTGACGGACCGGACCGTTACGAAGGTGTACGCGAACACGGCGGCCGAGCTCGCGGAGCGGGGCCGGGACGGACGCTATGTCCTGGTCGAGCTGTCGGCCGACGACGAGGCGGCGGCCCTGTGGGTGACGCAGCAGGGGTCGGGGGGCGGAGCGAGCGCCTCCGCCTCGGCCTCCGCGTCCGCGTCGAGCAGCCCCAGTCCTTCGGCCAGTGCGTCGAGCGGCACGGGCGAGTCCCCCGGGGAGGGCGGGCCGGCGGTCGGTGACAGCACGCCGGGCGGCACCATAGTCGCGGCGAAGGCGACCCTGGTCCAGAAGGGCACGGTCACCACCGCGCGCGGTGGCCGGTACCCGGCCGACGGCACCACGCTGACCACCAGCAAGGTCGTCAACCTGATCGTCGACGACTTCCAGCAGTTCACGTTCGACGACCCCGCCACCGGTCGCTCTACAGTCACTTCGGCAGTAAGCAGCTCTTGTTCCTGGCGATCCTTGCCGATGTGTCGGAGGCGCTGCGCACATCGACCGACGGTGCTCTGCGGCGGCACATCGATGACGTGGACATCCAAACGCTTGCGCAGTTGGAAGAGGCGCTCACGGACCTGGCCGTCGACCTGGCGACGATGATGACCGGGTCGCAGGGCTACGGAGGTGTTCTGACCCTCGTCAACCAGCGCCGGTGGCAGACGGAGGCTCCCGCCGACGACGTGTCCACCGAGCCAGTCGTGCATGCGCTCGCCGCCCGCTTCGAGCGCTTCGTGGAGGCCGGGCTCCTGGACATCGACGACGCCCGTACCGCGGCGTTCCACTTCGGTGCCCTGACGCTCCTCCTTGCCAACGACGACCAGCCCGATCCGCGTAACGTCGCCGAAGGCCGACTGCGCAGTGTCGTTGCCAGCGGCGTACACACCTTCATCCGCGCCTTCGGCGTCCACGCCCGGTAGCGGGTCTTCCGCCGTCGCGCCGGCGCAGTCATGATGCGGGCGCCGGCCGTACCGGAGGGATGCCGAGCGCAATGGGGGTGGGCGCCGGGTTTCACTTCGCCGGTGGGGGCGTCGGGATGGGCGAAGTGGACGGTCAGCCGGGGTTCGGGAGGATGCGGAGCCTGTCTCGGTCAGCCGGCCGGCCTGTTCTCGTGGGCCGAGGCCAAGGACGTCTGGTGAAGCGGGACGGGCTCGGTCATTGCCGGGACGTCGGGCGCCATGGCCAGCTCGAGGGGCACCGTGGGGACCAGGTAGTCCTTGCTGTCGTTGGGGCGGCCGCCGGGGCCGCAGCCGCAGCCGCGCGCGGAGATCATTACGGCCTGGCGGCCGGCTGTGGGGCGCCGTTGATCAGACACTCCCGCGCCCAAGAGCGATGGCGCGGGAGCGTACTGCTCCCGCTCAGTCCTGCTCGCGCCACCAGTTGGGTCGCTTGTGATGGCTCTTGGCGGCTGGGTGAATCAGGTACTGGACCGGGTGGCTCTGTTTACGAGTTGCGGTTCTGGCTCAACTTCCGTGATCGGTTACTCAACGTGTCCGGGGAGCGGGCTGGGTTCTGAGGGTGACCTGCCGTTGCTCCCGCCGACGGACGATGGTGATCGGGTCCGACTGGTGATCGTGAAGAGGCTTCCCACATGCCCAGACCTGGTGATGACGGAGCTGCTGAGGCGGCTGACCGCGGCGGTGTCCCCGCTCCGGCCGCCAGTGAGCCCTTTCCAACCTCGTCGCGGGGCAGGTCAGTTGGGCCGTCTCCACCAGAGGCTTCGGGTGTTTGTCTGCCCGTCGGGCATCGACGTGTCCAGCTCTGTCCTGCGCTTCCTGTCCGCCAAGCTCCGCCGACACCGTCGCGGGCCCGGCACCCGGTGGCGGCGCCTGAGCCCGGGCCGGCAGGCTGCTGGACGGCACCCTGCCGCCCATCGACCGCATCGCCGCGGACCGCCCCTTCTACTCCGGCAGACACAAGACACACGGGATGAACGTGCAGGTCCTGGCCGATCCGTCCGGCCGACTGCTGTGGGCCTCTCCGGCTCTGCCCGGTGCCGTCCACGAGGTCAGAAGGACGTCAACCGGTCGCTCACTTCCCGCCGTGCAGACAGGGAAGGCCCTGACAGCGCTGAAAGATGGAAACGCGCTGGTCAGAGCCTAGAACCTCAGCACTCGATGATGTTCACCGCGAGCCCCCCGCGGGCGGTCTCCTTGTACTTCACCGACATGTCGGCGCCGGTCTCCTTCATGGTCTTGATGACCTTGTCCAGCGAGACCTTGTGCGAGCCGTCGCCGCGCATCGCCATCCGGGCCGCGGTGACCGCCTTCACCGCGGCCATGCCGTTGCGCTCGATGCACGGGATCTGGACCAGGCCGCCGACCGGGTCGCAGGTGAGGCCGAGGTTGTGCTCCATGCCGATCTCCGCGGCGTTCTCCACCTGCTCGGGCGAGCCGCCGAGCACCTCGGCCAGCGCGCCCGCCGCCATCGAGCAGGCCGAGCCGACCTCGCCCTGGCAGCCGACCTCGGCGCCGGAGATGGAGGCGTTCTCCTTGAACAGCATGCCGATCGCGCCGGCCGCCAGCAGGAAGCGGACCACGCCCTCCTCGTCGGCGCCGGGCACGAAGTCCAGGTAGTAGTGCAGGACGGCCGGGATGATGCCGGCGGCGCCGTTGGTGGGGGCGGTGACCACCCGGCCGCCGGCCGCGTTCTCCTCGTTCACGGCCATCGCGTACAGGGTGATCCACTCCATCGAGAGGGCCAGCGGGTCGCCCTCGGAGCGCAGCTTGCGGGCGGTGTGCGCGGCGCGGCGGCGGACCTTCAGGCCGCCGGGCAGGATGCCCTCCCTGGACAGGCCGCGGGCCACGCACTCCCGCATCACCCGCCAGATCTCCAGCAGGCCGGCCCGGATCTCGTCCTCGGTGCGCCAGGCCCGCTCGTTCTCCAGCATCAGCGCGGAGATCGACAGGCCGGTCTCCCGGGTCAGCCGCAGCAGCTCGTCGCCGGTGCGGAAGGGGTACTTCAGCACCGTGTCGTCGAGCACGATGCGGTCCGCGCCGAGCGCGTCCTCGTCGACCACGAAGCCGCCGCCCACCGAGTAGTACGTCTTGGTGAGCAGTTCGCCGCCCTGGTCGTCGTAGGCCCACAGGGTCATGCCGTTGGCGTGGTAGGGGAGGGCTTTACGGCGGTGCAGGACCAGGTCGTCGTCGTAGGAGAAGGGGATCTCGTGGGTGCCGAGCAGGCGCAGCCGGCCGTCCGCCCGGATCGCCGCCACCCGGTCGTCGGCCGTCTCCACGTCCACCGTGCGCGGGGAGTCGCCCTCCAATCCGAGCAGCACCGCCTTGGGGGTGCCGTGGCCGTGGCCGGTGGCGCCCAGCGAGCCGTACAGCTCGGCCCGGACCGCGGCGACGGAGCCGAGGAGGCCCTCCCCGCGCAGCCGGCGGGCGAAGATGCGGGCCGCGCGCATCGGGCCGACCGTGTGCGAACTCGACGGCCCGATGCCGACCGAGAACAGGTCGAAGACCGAGATGGCCACGGGGACTCCTTAGCGGGGGTGGTTCACGGGGGGCCGGCCCGCTTGTGGCGGGCCGGCCCCCCGTGCGGGGCGGGCTACTGGTCGAGCCCGGGATACAGCGGGTGGCGGTCGGCCAGGGCGGTGACCCGGGCCTTCAGCGCCTGCGCGTCGGCCGCCCCGAAGGGCGAGGGCGCCTTCAGCACCTCGGCGATCACGTCCGCGACCTCGGCGAAGTCCTCGGCGCCGAAGCCGCGGGTGGCCAGTGCCGGGGTGCCGACGCGCAGTCCGGAGGTCACCATCGGCGGTCGCGGGTCGTTGGGTACGGCGTTGCGGTTGACCGTGATGCCGACCTCGTGCAGCCGGTCCTCGGCCTGCTGTCCGTCCAGCGCGGAGCCGCGCAGGTCGACCAGGACCAGGTGGACATCGGTGCCGCCGGTGAGCACCGAGACCCCGGCCGCCCGCGCGTCGTCCCGCACCAGGCGCTCGGCCAGCACGCGGGCGCCTTCCAGCGTACGGCGCTGGCGGTCCCGGAACTCCTCGCCGGCCGCGATCTTGAAGGCGACCGCCTTGGCGGCGATCACGTGCTCCAGCGGGCCGCCCTGCTGACCGGGGAAGACGGCGGAGTTGATCTTCTTGGCCAGGTCGGCCGTGCAGAGGATCACACCGCCGCGCGGACCGCCCAGCGTCTTGTGCGTGGTCGTGGTCACGACGTGGGCGTGCGGCACCGGGTTCGGGTGCAGCCCCGCCGCGACCAGCCCGGCGAAGTGCGCCATGTCGACCATCAGGTACGCGCCGACCTCGTCGGCGATCCGGCGGAACGCGGCGAAGTCCAGCTGCCGGGGGTACGCCGACCAGCCGGCCACGATCAGCCGGGGCCGCTTCTCCTTGGCGAGGCGCTCCACCTCGGCCATGTCGACCAGGCCGTCGTCGCCCACGTGGTACGGGACGACGTCGTACAGCTTGCCGGAGAAGTTGATCCTCATGCCGTGGGTCAGGTGCCCGCCGTGCGCGAGGTTCAGGCCCATGATCGTGTCGCCCGGCTCGAGCAGCGCGAACATCGCCGCCGCGTTGGCCTGGGCACCGGAGTGCGGCTGCACGTTGGCGTGCTCGGCGCCGAACAGCGCCTTGATCCGGTCGATGGCGATCTGCTCGACCACGTCGACGTGCTCGCAGCCGCCGTAGTAGCGGCGGCCCGGGTAGCCCTCGGCGTACTTGTTGGTCAGCACCGAGCCCTGGGCCTCCAGCACCGCGAGCGGCGCGAAGTTCTCGGAGGCGATCATCTCCAGGGTGGACTGCTGGCGGCGCAGCTCGGCGTCGACGGCGGCGGCGACGTCGGGGTCGAGTTCGCGCAGCGGCGTGTACAGGGCGGCCGGGGACGCGTTCGGGGCGGCCGGGACCGTGTTCGGGGCGGACATCGCGGGCCTCAGCCGGCCGAGAAGGCGGTGTACTCGTCGGCGGAGAGCAGGTCGTCCGGCTCGTCCGCGACCCGCACCCGGAACAGCCAGCCGCCCTCGAAGGGGGCCGAGTTCACCAGCGACGGGTCGTCGACCACGTCCTCGTTGACCTCGGTGACCTCGCCGGAGACGGGGGAGTACAGGTCGGAGACCGACTTGGTCGACTCCAGCTCGCCGCAGGTCTCGCCCGCGGTGACGGCGGCGCCGACCTCGGGGAGCTGGACGAAGACGACGTCACCGAGGGCGTTCGCGGCGTGCTCGGTGATGCCGACGGTCGCGACGCCGTCCGCGGTGGCCGACAGCCACTCGTGTTCCTTGCTGTAGCGGAGCTGCTGGGGGTTGTTGCTCATGGCCTGAATTCTCCTGTATGCGGTGGAGTGAAGGGGAATGCGGGGGCGCCGAAAGGGCGGTGTGCGCCTACTTCTGGCGCTGGTAGAACGGCAGCGCCACGACCTCGTACGGCTCGTGGCTGCCGCGGATGTCCACGCCGACCCCGGCGGTGCCCGGCGCCGCGTGCGCCGGGTCGACGTACGCCATCGCGATCGGCTTGCCCAGCGTGGGGGAGGGGGCGCCGGAGGTGACCTCGCCGATCACCCGGCCGTCCGCGACGACGGCGTACCCGGCGCGCGGCACCCGGCGGCCCTCGGCGACCAGGCCGACCAGGACGCGCGGGGGATTGTCCTGCGCCCGGGCGGCGGCCTCGGCCAGCGCCGCGCGGCCCACGAAGTCGCCCTCCTTCTCGAACTTCACCACCCGGCCGAGCCCGGCGTCGAAGGGCGTCAGCGCGGTGGTCAGCTCGTGCCCGTACAGCGGCATGCCCGCCTCCAGGCGGAGCGTGTCCCGGCAGGACAGGCCGCACGGGACCAGACCGGCGTCCGCGCCGGCCCCGGTCAGCGCCTGCCACAGCCGCTCCGCGTCGGCCGGGGCGACGAACAGCTCGAAGCCGTCCTCGCCGGTGTAGCCGGTGCGGGCGATCAGCGCCGGGACGCCGGCCACCGTGCCGGGCAGTCCGGCGTAGTACTTCAGGCCGTCCAAGTCGGCGTCGGTCAGCGCGGCCAGGATGCCCGGGGACGCGGGGCCCTGCACGGCGAGCAGCGCGTAGGCGTCGCGGTCGTCGCGCACCTCGGCGTCGAATCCGGCGGCCCGCTCGGTCAGCGCGTCCAGCACCACCTCGGCGTTGGAGGCGTTGGCGACCACCATGTAGTGAGCGGAACCGGCCTCGGTCCCGGACAGCCGGTAGACGATCAGGTCGTCCAGGATGCCGCCGTCCGCCCGGCAGATCATGGTGTAGCGGGCCCGGCCCGGTTTGACCGTGCCGATGTTGCCGACCAGGGCGTGGTCGAGCAGGGCGGCGGCCGCGGGGCCGGTGACGGTGATCTCGCCCATGTGGGAGAGGTCGAAGAGCCCGGCCCGGGTGCGCACGGCGGTGTGCTCGTCGCGCTCGGAGCCGTAGCGCAGCGGCATGTCCCAGCCGGCGAAGTCGGTCATCGTCGCGCCGAGCGCGCGGTGCACGGCGTCCAGCGCGGTATGGCGGAGCGGGGTACTGCTCATCGGTCGTCTCCCAGGACAGGACGGCACGGGCGAGGAAGGTCCTCCCCATCTGTCATCGGTACCTGAGAGGTTCGCCGTGATCACGGCTCGCGGGGAGCCGGGACCAGAACTTGCACCTTGGGTGGGACCGCCGGTCACGGCGGCCCGCTTTTCAGATGTGCCTCGCCCGCGCGGTGACGGTGCCTGAGAGATTCAAGGGAGGGACTTGCTCCTTCGGCGCCCCGGCGACTGGCCGGGGACTCTCCCGCGCGGATTCAAACGGCCGGTATGCAGTTGGCGCGGCCACCCTAGCACTGCGTTTGTGACCGGCTTGTGGCACGAAGCGAATGAAATCGCGAGACCACCGCATTACCTTCTCTTTACACTCGACGGGGATGGGAACTCGTGAACCGCCCCAGGGGAGGACGATCACGGTGAACAGGACCACGGCATACGCCACGACCTCGGGACTCGCGCTGCCCGAGCAGCACACGGCCCCGGCCCGGGAGGCGTGCGCCGAGCGGCCCGCACCCGTCGTCCGCGACCTGCGGGACCGAGCCGGCCGCAGCCCGCACGCCCTGCTCTTCGGCCCCAAGGACCTCGTCGCCGTCACCGGCCTGCCCGGCAGCGGCAAGTCAACGCTGATGAAGCGGACCGTGCGCGGGGCGCGCGTCGACTCGCAGGACACCCGCGACCGCTGGGACCGGCGCATGCCGCGCCTCCTGCCGTACGCCGTCTACCGCCCCCTGGTCCGCATCGCGCACTACGCCGGGCTGCGCCGCGCCCTGCGCTCCGGCGCGGGCGTCGTCGTGCACGACTGCGGCACCCAGACCTGGGTGCGCCGCTGGCTGACCCGCGAGGCCCGGCGACGCGGCGGCACCCTGCACCTGCTGCTGCTCGACGTCGACGCCGAGCAGGCACTGGCGGGCCAGCGCGAGCGCGGCCGGGGCGTCTCCCGGTACGCGTTCCTGCGCCACCGCGCGGCCACCCACCGGCTGCTGCGCGCGGCGGCCGAAGGCGAACTGCCGCCCGGCTGCGGCGCCGCCGTCCTGCTCGACCGCGCGGCGGCCGACACGCTGCGCCGGATCGGCTTCACCGGCTGACCGGTAGCCTTTTCAGCCACACCAGCGGTTCCCCACAGGCGGTAGGCAAGCAGATGGACTTTCCGGCGCAGGCGCAGGCGCACCCACATCCGCACGGCGGATGGCCCGGCAACGAACTGGAGGAGGTGCTGTCGGCCGCCTTCGGCGTGCCCGGCGCCGGCGGCCGGATAGTCGAGGTCCTGGGCCGCAGCTTCGTCTGGGTCCCGCTGCCCAACGGCGGCGGCCCGCACCAGGGCCCGCTGGACCTGCCCACACTGGAGATCGCCGGCCAGGCGTACGTGCCGGTGTTCAGCTCCGAGGAGCAGTTCCGCCAGGTCGTCGGCGGGCACCTGGCGTTCACCGTCGCCCCGGCGGTGGAGTTCGCCCGCGGGCTGCCCCCGCAGGTCGGCATCGCCGTCAACCCGGACGGCGTGGTCGGCGTCCCGCTGCCGCCGGCCGCGGTGGCCGAGCTGTGCCGGGCCGGCCGCGGCCCGCTGGACGGCCCTGCGGCCGGCGGCCGGGTCCGCCTCTTCGAACCCGACTGGCAGGACGACCCGGTGGACTTCCTGTCCGCCGCGTCCGCCGAGTTCGCCGCCACCGGCGTGGTCCGCACCGCCCGCCGCTGCCTCGCCACCGTCGAGACCGCCGACCCGGTCATGTTCGTCGGCGTCGAACTGACCCACTGGGAGGGCGACGCCCGCGCCGTCCCGCTGGACGCCCTGGGCCGCGCCCTGGGCCGCGCCCCGGTCAAGTGGCCGGTCAACCTGGTCCTGCTGGAAGCGGCCCAGGACCCGGTCTGCGACTGGCTCAGGGACCACGTCCGTCCCTTCTACCAAGGGGCCTTGTAACCGCCGCGAGGGGGACGCCGCCAAGGGGCGCGGGGCCGTATCGACATGCGGCTCCGCCGCGCGGGCACGACCAGCCACAACGCACCCGCACCCGCCCAGGCGCAGGAACCCCCGAGTTCGACGGCGCCCCCCGCCCGCGGAGCCACCTAAGCTGGACCCCAACCACGCACGCTTCCCGAGAGGTCGGTAACACGTGAGCGCGAGCGGTACCGCCGCAGCCGGGCACGTCGAGCACACGCTGCGCCAGGTGACCCCCGGGCGCTACGACGCCTACGAGGCGCTGCTGCGCGCCCTCGCCTCCCCCGCCTCCGGCCAGGTCTGGATGCTGCTGTGGCACGGCCAGGCCGGCTCCCCGGACGCCCAGTACGGGAACATGGAGGTCGACGGCCACGGCTACGCGCCCTGCGTCACCTCCGCCCAGGAGCTGTCCGCCAGCGGCTGGAACCGGTCCTACGAGGTGGTCGACGGACTCGAGGTGGCCCGCGCCCTCTTCCCCGACCGCTACGGCCTCTGGCTCAACCCGCACGCCCCCGGCGGCGGCGTCGGCATCCCCTGGCTCGACCTGCGCCGCATCGCCACCGGCCTGGACCGCCAGCCCGCCGGGCCGCTGCGGCTGTCCGAACCGGCCATCGAACTCCCGCAGTTCTACGCCCTGCTCACCCAGAACGCCCACCGCACCCCGGTGGTCCGCGCCCTGCGCCGGGCCTGGGTGCAGCCGGCCCTCGGCGCGCCCTACCTGGCGATCGGCCTCGACCTGTACGACACCTCCTCGCCGGCCGTCGGCGCGGTGCGCGCGATGATGCAGCAGTCCGTGGGCGCGGCGCCGGAGGGGCTGCCGGTGTCGACCGTGGCGATGTCGGACACGCTGGACCCGGTCGCGATGTGGCTGCGCGCCAACGCCCGCCCGTTCTACGACCGGGAGGCCCACGCGGCCCCCGCCCAGGTTCCGGCGGGCGGGTACGGCTACCCTCCGGCGGGCGGCCGGTACTGACCGTGGACGATGAGGTTCCGCTGTGAACCGGCGTGATCTCCGCGCGTAGAGCGGAAGGTAAGCTCCCCATCTGTCCAAGGTGTCCCAACTCGTCCGCGTCCGCTCGGTGTTACCCGGCGTCCGGATAACGGAAACCCTCAAACAGCATCACGGTTGCGCATCCATTCACCGCCAAGTCTGGCAACAGATCGCCAATGCGTTGAAGACTCCCGCACCAGGGGCCTTCGCCCCTGTGTACTACGGACTGATCACGCCGCCACAGCGGCAAGTGCGGGCCGGCTACCGCCGGTTGAGAGGGGTCCCTGCCAGATGACGGCACCATTGCACGAACCGACCGCCGAAGCGGCCCCGAGCGCGGCCGAGGAAGCGGCGGTCGCCGGCGCCGAGTCGAAGTCGGTACAGGGCCGTTCCCTGGGGCGTATCGCCTGGGAGCGCCTGAAGCGGGACAAGCTCGCGCTGACCGGCGGCATCATCGTGGTCGCGCTCATCGTGGTCGCGCTGCTCGCGCCGGTCATCACCGGCCTGCTGGGCCAGGACCCCAACGAGTACCACGAGAATCTGATCGACCCGCTGTTCGGCACCCCCACCGGATCGCTCGGCGGTATCAGCGGTGATCACCTGCTGGGTGTCGAACCGGTCAACGGGCGCGACATCCTCGCCCGCATCCTCTACGGCGCGCGCATCTCCTTGCTGGTCGGATTCCTGTCCGCCATCGTGGCCGTGATTCTCGGTACGGTCCTCGGTGTCCTGGCGGGCTTCTTCGGCGGCTGGGTGGACTCCGTCATCAGCCGGGTGATGGACGGGCTGCTGGCTTTCCCGCAGCTGCTGTTCATCATCGCGCTGGTCTCCGTCATGCCGAACGACATGCTGGGGCTGCACGGAACCGGCGTGCGGGTCTTCGTGATGATCCTCGTCATCGGCTTCTTCGGGTGGCCCTACATCGGACGCGTGGTGCGTGGCCAAACCCTCTCGATGCGTGAACGGGAGTACGTCGAGGCCGCCCGGTCGCTGGGCGCCGGACGTCTCTACATCCTGTTCAAGGAACTGCTGCCCAACCTGGTCGCGCCGATCATCGTCTACACGACGATGATGATCCCCACCAACATCCTCACCGAGGCGGCACTCAGCTTCCTGGGGGTGGGCGTCAAGCCGCCCACGGCGTCGTGGGGACAGATGCTGTCGAGCGCGATCGAGTACTACGAGTCGGACCCCATGTACATGGTGGTCCCCGGCGTGGCGATCTTCATCACCGTGCTCGCCTTCAACCTCTTCGGAGACGGCGTACGCGACGCGCTGGACCCGAAGGGCTCCCGCTGAACTGCCGTACCGCTCAAGCGTCCCGTGGCACCTGCACGGGGTCTCTCATCTAATCCGGAGGATCCGAGATCGTGACTACCCAACGCACCTCAGGGCGGCGTAAGCAGGCTTTGGCCGCTGCCGCAGTGGTCGCCGCGCTGCTGACCACGGCGGCGTGCGGCGGCGGTGACAGCGACGACGGGGGATCGAAGAACGGCGCGGCCGGCTTCGACGCCGCGAACAACAAGGTCGCCCAGGCCACGCTGGCCAAGAAGGGCGGCACGCTGAAGTTCGGCGGCGCCCAGGACGCCGACTCGTGGGACACCACGCGCGGTTACTACGGCTTCATGTGGAACTTCTCCCGCTACTACAGCCGTCAGCTCGTCACGAACAAGACGGAGCCCGGTTCGGCCGGCGCCGAGGTCACCCCGGACCTCGCGACCTCGACCGCCAAGGTCTCCGACGACGGCAAGACCTACACGTACACCCTGCGTGACGGCGTCACCTGGGAGGACGGCAAGGCGATCACGTCCGAGGACGTGAAGTACGGCATCGAGCGCGTGTGGGCGCAGGACGTGCTGTCCGGCGGTCCGACGTACCTCAAGGAGGTGCTCGACCCCAAGGACGAGTACCAGGGTCCGTACAAGGACAAGTCCAAGGACAAGCTGGGTCTGAAGGCCATCGAGACGCCGGACGACAAGACCATCGTCTTCAAGCTGCCGAAGGCCAACTCGGACTTCGAGGAGATGCTCGCGCTCACCTCGGCCTCCCCGGTCCGCCAGGACAAGGACACCAAGTCCAAGTACGGCCTGCACCCGTTCTCCTCCGGCCCGTACAAGTTCGAGTCCTACACCCCCGGCAAGGACCTCACGCTGGTCCGCAACACCGAGTGGAAGCAGGACTCCGACCCGATCCGCAAGGCCTACCCGGACAAGATCACCGTTCAGTTCTTCTCGGACGCCAACCAGCTCGACCAGCGTCTGCTGAGCGGCGACATCGACCTGGACATCAACCAGACGGGCATGTCGCCGCAGGGCCGTACCACGGCGCTGAAGGAGCACAAGGCCAACCTGGACAACCCGGTCTCCGGCTACATCCGCTATGCCGTGTTCCCGCAGAGCGTGGCACCGTTCGACAAGCTGGAGTGCCGCAAGGCCGTCATCCTCGGCGCCGACCACGTCTCCCTGCAGACCGCGCGCGGTGGCCCGGTCGCCGGTGGTGACATCGGTACCAACATGCTGCCGCCGGCCGTCCCGGGTGCCGAGGGTCAGGACTACGACCCGTACAAGCTCGCCTCGGACAACAAGAACGGCAACGTCGAGGAGGCCAAGGCGGCGCTGAAGGCCTGCGGCCAGCCCAACGGCTTCAAGACCACCATCGCGGTCCGCAACAACAAGCCGGTCGAGGTGGCCACCGCGCAGTCCCTCCAGGCGTCGCTGAAGAAGATCGGCATCACCGCCGAGATCGACCAGTACGACGGCTCGCAGACCGCCGGCATCATCGGCAGCCCCGAGAACGTCAAGAAGAAGAACTACGGCATCATCATCATGGGCTGGGGCCCGGACTTCCCGTCCGTCCAGGGCTACGGTCTGCCGCTGTGGGACAGCGACTACATCCTGGAGAGCGGTAACAACAACTACGCGCTCATCAAGGACAAGACGATCGACGGTCTGTTCGACGACTACGTCGACACGCTGGACGACGCCGGCAAGGCCAAGATCGCCACGGAGATCAACCACAAGGTGATGGAAGGCGCGTACTACCTGCCCTTCGTCTTCGAGAAGTTCGTCAACTGGCGCTCCAGCCGCCTGGCGAACGTGTACACCACCGACGGCTACAGCGGCATGTACGACTTCGTCAACCTCGGCCTGAAGTCCACGAAGTAACCGGTAAACACCCGCCGTACGGCACGAAAGGCAGGTGAAGGCCGGCGCGGCGGGACCGCGGGCCCCCGGAAGACCTCCGGGGCCCGCGGTCCCGCGGCGGGCCGCACGCTGTGCTCGCTTACCTCATCAGGCGGCTGTTCGCCGCCGCAGTGATGCTGGTGGTCATCATCTTGGTGGTCTTCGGCATCTTCTTCCTCGTCCCCAAGTGGGCGGGCGTCGACATCGCCTCGAGCTTCGTGGGCAAGCAGGCCGACCCGGCCGCTGTGGAAGCGGTGCGGCAGAAGCTGGGCCTGAGCGACCCGATCTACTCCCAGGTCTGGGAGTTCTTCAAGGGCATCTTCGCCGGCCGCACCTACTCGGGCGGCGGCGATGTCACCCACTGCTCGGCCCCGTGCTTCGGGTACTCCTTCCGCAGCGAACAGGCCATCTGGCCGGTGCTGACCGACCGCTTCCCGGTGACCCTGGCGCTGGCGCTCGGTGCGGCCGTGCTGTGGCTGCTCTTCGGCATGGCGGCCGGCGTGCTCTCCGCGCTGAAGCGGGGGAGCTTCTGGGACCGCGGCGCGATGGTCGTGGCCCTGGCGGGCGTCTCGCTGCCCGTGTACTTCACGGGCATGGCCAGCCTGGCGATCTTCGCGTTCGGGCTGGACTGGCTCGACGCGCAGTACGTGCCCCTGACGGACAGTTTCACCGGCTGGTTCGGCGGCCTCATCCTGCCGTGGATCACCCTGGCGTTCCTCTACGCCGCCATGTACGCGCGCATCACCCGCGCCACGATGCTGGAGATCCTCGGCGAGGACTACATCCGCACCGCCCGCGCGAAGGGGCTGCGCGAGCAGACCGTCATCGGCAAGCACGCGATGCGCTCCACCCTGACGCCGATCCTCACCATGCTGGGCATGGACCTCGGCGCCCTCATCGGCGGAGCCATCCTCACCGAGACCACCTTCAACCTGCCCGGCCTCGGCCAGGCGGTGCTGACCGCCATCCGCAACCAGGACCTGCCCGTCATCCTGGGTGTCACCCTGATCACTTCTCTCGCGGTGCTCATCGCCAACCTCGTGGTGGACGTCCTGTACGCCGTGATCGACCCCCGAGTGAGGCTCACATGACCGACCTCGACAAGAGCGGCGCCGCCGTGGGCGAACCCACCGGCACCTCTCCCGCGCCGACCGCCTTCCTCGAAGTGCGCGATCTGAAGGTGCACTTCCCGACCGACGACGGCCTGGTCAAGTCCGTCGACGGGCTCAGCTTCCAGCTGGAGAAGGGCAAGACCCTCGGCATCGTCGGTGAGTCCGGCTCCGGCAAGTCGGTCACCTCGCTCGGCATCATGGGCCTGCACACCGCCGGCCAGTACGGCAAGCGCAAGGCCCGGATCTCCGGCGAGATCTGGCTGGACGGCACCGAGCTGCTCACCGCCGACCCGGACCACGTACGCAAGCTGCGCGGCCGCGAGATGGCGATGATCTTCCAGGACCCGCTGTCCGCGCTGCACCCGTACTACACGATCGGCCAGCAGATCGTGGAGGCGTACCGCATCCACCACAAGGTGGACAAGAAGACCGCCAAGCGGCGCGCCGTGGAGATGCTCGACCGGGTCGGCATCCCGCAGCCGGACAAGCGGGTGGACAACTACCCGCACGAGTTCTCCGGCGGTATGCGCCAGCGCGCCATGATCGCGATGTCGCTGGTGAACAACCCCGAGCTGCTGATCGCCGACGAGCCGACCACCGCCCTGGACGTCACCGTCCAGGCGCAGATCCTGGACCTGATCCGGGACCTCCAGAAGGAGTTCGGCTCCGCGGTCATCATCATCACCCACGACCTGGGCGTCGTCGCCGAACTCGCCGACGACCTGCTGGTGATGTACGGCGGCCGGTGCGTGGAGCGCGGCCCCGCCGAGAAGGTCTTCTACGAGCCCCGCCACCCCTACACCTGGGGCCTGCTCGGCTCGATGCCGCGGCTCGACCGCGACCAGCAGGAACGGCTGATCCCGGTCAAGGGCTCGCCGCCCTCGCTCATCAACATCCCGTCCGGCTGCGCCTTCAACCCGCGCTGCCCGTACGCCGACGTGCCCAAGGACGACGTCACCCGCACGGTCCGCCCCGAGCTGACCGAGGTCGGCAGCAAGCACTGGGCCGCCTGCCACATGTCGCAGGAGCAGCGGGAGCGGATCTGGACCGAAGAGATTGCGCCGAAGCTGTGAGTGACAAGGCAGAGGACAAAGCGGTGACCATCCCCGCGCAGAGCGGTGCCACGCTCGTCAAGGACCCCGCCCCCGGCGAGGTCCTGCTGAAGGTGAGCGGCCTGGAGAAGCACTTCCCGATCAAGAAAGGGCTGCTCCAGCGGCAGGTCGGCGCGGTGCACGCGGTCGACGGCCTGGACTTCGAGGTCCGCTCCGGCGAGACCCTCGGCGTGGTCGGTGAGTCCGGCTGCGGCAAGTCGACCATGGGCCGGCTGATCACCCGGCTGCTTGAACCGACTGCCGGCACCATCGAGTTCGAGGGCACCGACATCAGCCACCTCGGCGTCGGCGGGATGCGCCCGCTGCGCCGCGACGTGCAGATGATCTTCCAGGACCCGTACTCGTCGCTGAACCCGCGGCACACCATCGGCACCATCGTCAGCGCCCCCTTCAAGCTCCAGGGCGTCGAGCCCGAGGGCGGGATCAAGAAGGAGGTGCAGCGGCTGCTGTCGGTGGTCGGGCTCAACCCCGAGCACTACAACCGCTACCCGCACGAGTTCTCCGGCGGCCAGCGCCAGCGCATCGGCATCGCCCGGGCGCTCGCGCTCAGCCCCAAGCTGGTGGTGGCCGACGAGCCGGTCTCCGCCCTTGATGTCTCCATCCAGGCCCAGGTCGTCAACCTGCTCGACGACCTCCAGCAGGAGCTGGGCCTGACGTACGTGATCATCGCGCACGACCTGTCCGTCGTGCGGCACGTCTCGGACCGGATCGCGGTGATGTACCTCGGCAAGATCGTCGAGCTGGCCGACCGCGACCTGCTCTACAAGACGCCGATGCACCCGTACACCAAGGCGCTGATGTCGGCGGTGCCGATCCCGGACCCCAAGCGCCGCGGCGCCAAGAGCGAGCGCATCCTGCTCAAGGGCGACGTGCCCTCGCCGATCTCGCCGCCGACCGGCTGCCGCTTCCACACCCGGTGCTGGAAGGCGACGGAGATCTGCAAGACCACCGAGCCGCCGCTGAAGGAGCTGCGGCCGGGGCAGCAGGTGGCCTGCCACCACCCGGAGAACTTCGCCGACCAGGCCCCGCAGGACGTCGTCCTGCTCACCGACGCCAAGGAGGCGGCGGAGCTGGTCTCCGAGGACGCGCTGGCCGCGTCGGCGGCGACCTCGGCGGCGGTGGCGGCGGAGGTGGCTTCCGAAGGATCCGAGGGGTCCAAGGGTTCCGAGACGTCTGCGGGGTCCGCGGGGTCCGCGGGCTCGGAGGTCGCGGCGGAAGAGGGTACGGAGGCCGCTGCCGAGGGGCTGACCGAGACCGAGGCCGCTGCCGAGGGGCCGGCGAAGAGTGCGGCCGCCGGGCCGAACCCGTCGGACACGGCGGCGACTTCGGCGCCGGGGACGGGCTCGGACGCTCCACCGGCTGCTCCGGCCGACGACAAGTAACCCCCGGCGGTCCGTCCGCTCGGCGAGCCCCCGCCTTCGTTCGCAAGGCGGGGGCTCGTGTGCGGGTGAGAATGACAGGGTGTACCAGCAACTCTTCACCCCGTCCGTGCAGCACACGCTCGATCTGATCGGCATCTTCGTCTTCGCGATCTCCGGCGCGCTGCTGGCCGTCCGCAAGAACTTCGACGTGTTCGGCATCGCCGTCCTGGCCGAGGTCACCGCGCTGGGCGGCGGGCTGTTCCGGGACCTGGTGATCGGTGCCGTACCGCCGGCCGCCTTCACCGACCTGGGGTACTTCGTCACCCCGCTGCTCGCCACGGTGCTGGTCTTCTTCCTCCACCCGCACGTCGAACGCCTCCAGGCCGGCGTCAACGTCTTCGACGCGGCCGGCCTCGGCCTGTTCTGCGTCGCCGGGACCACCAAGGCGTACGACTACGGACTCGGTCTGACCGCCTCCGCCTGCCTGGGACTGGCCACCGCGGTCGGCGGCGGCGTACTGCGCGACGTACTCGCCAACGAGGTGCCCTCGCTGCTGCGCTGGGACCGCGACCTGTACGCCGTGCCCGCGATCGTCGGCGCCACGACGGTCGCCCTGTGCATCCGCTTCGACGCCCTCACACCGTTCACCAGCGGCTGCGCGGTGGTCACCGCGTTCGTACTGCGGCTGTGCGCGATGCGGTTCCACTGGCGGGCGCCGCGGGCCTGGAACCGGCGGTCCACGGTGCTGGAGGCGGAGTGAGCGCCGCGCTGACATTGATCAACTGGTGAAAGCTACCGCTTAGTAGCTCTCTGCTGTATCGTGCACCCATGCCAGCAGCAGCCTCCGCGTCGGCCACCCGGGCCACCCTCGGCGACAGCGAGTTCGACCGGGACACCGCGCTCACCGCGCGCGAGCCGGGCGTCTACGCCATCGACCTCTCCGCCGACTGGACCATCTTCGGCGTCGTCAACGGCGGTTTCCTGCTGGCGGTCCTGGGCCGCGCGCTCGCCGACGCCCTGCCGCACCCCGACCCGTTCACCCTCTCGGCGCACTACCTCACCGCGTCCCGCCCCGGCCCGGCGGTGGTCCGCACCGAGACCGTGCGCACCGGCCGCACCCTCTCCACCGGCCAGGCGTCCCTCTTCCAGTACGACGACGAGGGCCACGAGATCGAGCGCATCCGCGTCCTCGCCTCCTACGGCGACCTGGGCACCCTGCCGGACGACGTCCGCACCACCGCCGAGCCGCCCGTCATGCCGCCGCTGGAGGAGTGCTTCGGCCCCGAGGACGGGCCCGCGCCGGTTGCCGGCGGTTCCGCCTTCGCCGACCGGCTGCTACTCAAGGTCGACCCGGCCACGCTGGGCTGGGCGCTCGGCAAGCCCTCGGGCAAGGGCGAGATGCGGGCCTGGTTCGCGCTCGCCGACGGCCGCGACGCCGACCCGCTCGCCGTGCTCCTCGCGGTCGACGCGCTGCCGCCGACCGCCTTCGAGCTGGGCCTGTCCGGCTGGGTGCCCACGGTCGAACTGACCGTCCATGTGCGGTGCCGCCCGGCGCCGGGCCCGCTGCGGGTGTCGGTCGGCACCCGCAATCTGGCCGGCGGCTTCCTGGAGGAGGACGCCGAGGTGTGGGACAGCGCCGGCCGGCTGGTCGCGCAGTCCCGGCAACTGGCCCGGGTCAAGCTGGGCTGACCCCGCTCAGGCCGCCGCCCAGTGCCGGCGGCCGACGTTGATCAGACGCAGGCGGCGGATCGCGGTGGTCGCGACCCGCCGCCGCTCGTCGTCCGGGGCCTCCAGCGTCTCCAGGAACTGCGAGGCGGTGCTCAGCATCTGGTCGACATAGAGACCCGCGAGCATCAGCAGGTCGTCGTCGTGCCAGGCCGCCGACTCCGGGTCCCGGGCCAGTTCGTCCCGCACCTCCTCGGCGAACCGGGCGAGCTGCTCCCGTATCGCCGCCCGCACCGCCCGCACCCCGCCGTGCCGCTCGCGCGCGATGAAACGGACGTGCGAGGGGTACTCCCGCACATGGCCCTCGATCAACTCCACCGCGCGGACGATGCGTTCCTCGCTGTCCCCGTCCGGCGTCACCGTCGTCCGGATCATCGGGTGCAGGCTGCCCAGCGCCTCCTCGACCAGCGCGACACCGAGGTCGGCGGTCGAGCGGAAGTGCCGGTAGAAGGCGGTGGGCGCCACGCCGACGGCGCGGGTGACCTCGCGCAGCCCCAGGCTGCTCAGGCTCTGTTCCTCCAGCAGTTCGAGCGCCGCGTCCAGCAGCGCCTGCCGGGTCCGCCGCTTCTGCTCCTGCCGGACGCCCAGGGTGTGACTCATGCCATGCAGTTAACAACTGTTCTCCGGAATTGAAAAGTCGTCGTGCGCGCTAGACTGGGTAGTCAGTGAACAACTGTTACCGATTACTGGTAGGGAGGAGTGACCTCATGCTGTTCATCGTCGCCGCACTCCTGCTGCTCGGTTTCGCGCTGGGCACCGTCGCCCACGCGCCGCTCGGCTTCTCCGTCGTCGCAGCCGTCGTCATCGCCGGCTGGCTCGGCGTCTTCGCGCTCCGCGAGCGGCACGGCCGCCGCCGCACCACCGCCGACCGATGAGGGAGACCGTCATGCAGCTCACCGCACCGGCCAACCGCCGCACCGGAATCCGGGACACGGACGGCATGGCCGTCGCGTCCTTCGTCCTCGGCCTGCTGGGCCTGCTCGTCCTCAACGTCTTCCTGGGGCCGATCGCCATCGTGCTGGCCGGCGTGGCCCTGTGGCGCGGCACTGCCCGCCGCGGCCGGGCCCTGCTCGGCCTCGGCCTGGGCATCGCCGACCTGATCGTCCTCGCGGCGTTCGTACAGGCCGACCAGACGCTCTCCTGGAGCCTGTGAGCCAGGCCGTTCCCTCCGGGGGAGGCGCCAGCGCCATCGTCCCGCGGGGGCAGTGGATGCCACCCGTTCCCTAGGGGGCGCCGCCCTTCCGCGGGGGGTGCTGCCAGTTCCCTAGGGGACGCCGCCGTTCCGCAGGGGATGCCTCCGTATCCGCAGGGACGCCACCGCATCCGCAGGGGACGCCCCCGTTCCGCAGGGACGCTACCGCCCCCCCCAGGGCGCCACCGTCGTCCCCCCAGCGCGCCACCGTCGTCCCGCCGGGGACCGGCCCGGACCGCCCCGTAGAATCGGCGGCACCATGGCTTACCTCGACCACGCCGCGACCACCCCGATGCTTCCCGAGGCGGTCGAGGCACTCACCGCGCACCTCGGCCCCACGGGCAACGCCTCCTCCCTGCACGCGTCCGGCCGCCGCGCCCGGCGCACCGTGGAGGAGGCCCGGGAGGCGCTCGCCGAGGCGCTGGGCGCCCGGCCCAGCGAGGTGGTCTTCACTTCCGGCGGCACCGAGGCCGACAACCTCGCCGTCAAGGGCCTGTACTGGGCCCGCCGCGACGCCGACCCGGCCCGCACCCGGGTGCTGGCCAGCCCCGTCGAGCACCACGCCGTCCTGGACGCCGTGCACTGGCTCGGCGAGCACGAAGGCGCCACCGTCGAGTACCTCCCGGTCGACGCGCACGGCCGCGTCCACCCCGAGGCACTGCGCGCGGCCATCGCCCGCGACCCCGGCAGCGTCGCCCTCGCCACCGTCATGTGGGCCAACAACGAGATCGGCACCGTGACCCCGGTCCGCGAACTCGCCGACGTCTGCGCCGGCTTCGGCGTCCCGCTGCACGCCGACGCGGTGCAGGCCGTCGGCCAGCTCCCGGTCGACTTCGCCGCATCCGGACTCGCCGCGCTGACCGTCTCCGGCCACAAGATCGGCGGCCCCTACGGCATCGGCGCGCTGCTCCTGGGCCGCGAGCACACCCCGGTCCCGGTGCTGCACGGCGGCGGTCAGGAACGCCACGTCCGCTCCGGCACCCTCGACGTCCCCGCCATCGCCTCCTTCGCGGTGGCCGGCCGGCTCGCCGCCGAGCGCCGCGAGTGGTTCGCCACCGAGATCGGCGCCCTGCGCGACGACCTGGTCGAGGCGGTCCGTAAAGCCGTGCCGGACGCGATCCTCGGCGGCGACCCGGCGCCCGGCGGCCGGCTGCCCGCCAACGCCCACTTCACCTTCCCCGGCTGCGAGGGCGACTCCCTGCTGCTCCTGCTGGACGCCCAGGGCATCGAGTGCTCCACCGGCTCCGCCTGCACCGCCGGGGTCGCCCAGCCCAGCCACGTCCTGCTGGCCACCGGCACCGATCCCGACCTGGCCCGCGGCACCCTGCGCTTCTCGCTGGGCCACACCTCCACCGCCGCCGACGTCACGGCCGTCGCCGAGGCGATCGGCCCCGCGGTGGAACGGGCCCGGGCGGCCGGGCTGACGTAACGGCCGCTACACGGCGGAGGTCTTCGAGCCGCTGCTCGACGGCGAGGCCGAGGACGAGCCCGACGGCAGCGCCGTCGTCGCCCGCCGCACCAGTTTCATGTACCGGTCCCAGTCCCAGTACGGCCCCGGGTCGGTGTGGTCGGTGCCCGGCACCTCCACGTGCCCGATGATGTGCTTGCGGTCCACGGGTATCTCGTACCGCGCGCAGACCCCGGCCGTCAGCTTGGCCGAAGCCGCGTACATCGCGTCCGTGAAGTCCTGCGGCCGGTCCACGAACCCCTCGTGCTCGATGCCGACACTGCGCTCGTTGTACTCCCGGTTGCCCGCGTGGTACGCCACGTCCAGCTCGCGGATCATCTGCGTGATCCGCCCGTCCTGCCCCACGATGTAGTGCGCGGCGGCCTGGTGGTCCGGGTCCTGGAACGCGCTGACCGCGCCGTCGAAACTGCCCTGCGTGACATGGACGATCACCATGTCTATGGGGTAGTCCTCGGGCCGGTCCGCGCGCCGCCAGTTGGCGTCCGCCGCCGCCACCCAGGTCGCGCCCTGGTAGTCGACCACCCCGTCGTCACGCGGCTTGTCCACCCCGGGCACCCGCCACCACAGGCGGTCCAGCTCGTCACGCGCCAGCACGGCGGCGCCCGCGGCCGTCACCGCGCCGCCGACGATCAGCGCGCGTCTGCCGATGCGCCGGTCGGTGTCCTTGGGTGACCCGCTGGGTGATCCGTCGGGAGATGGGCTGTTCGCCTCCATGTGATCGATAACGCATATCCGTGCGATCCGGTTCCCGGACCACCCTTACCCTGGAGGAGTTATGACTGACGACACTCCGCAGCGCACCCGCCGCCCTCTTCGTGTCCTCGCCGCCATGTCCGGCGGAGTCGACTCCGCCGTCGCCGCCGCCCGTGCCGCCGAGGCCGGGCACGACGTGACCGGCGTCCACCTCGCGCTCTCCGCGAACCCCCAGTCCTTCCGCACCGGCGCCCGGGGCTGCTGCACCATCGAGGACTCCCGCGACGCCCGCCGCGCCGCGGACGTCATCGGCATCCCGTTCTACGTGTGGGACCTCGCCGACCGCTTCCGCGAGGACGTCGTGGAGGACTTCGTCGCCGAGTACGAGGCGGGCCGCACCCCCAACCCCTGCCTGCGCTGCAACGAGAAGATCAAGTTCGCCGCGCTGCTGGACAAGGCGCTGGCCCTCGGCTTCGACGCGGTCTGCACGGGCCACTACGCGAAGGTCCTGGTCCGCGACGACGGCACCCGCGAACTGCACCGCGCCTCCGACCAGGCCAAGGACCAGTCCTACGTCCTCGGCGTGCTGGACGACCGCCAGCTCGCCCACGCGATGTTCCCGCTCGGCGACACGCTCACCACCAAGGACGAGATCCGCGCGGAGGCCGAGCGCCGGGGCCTGGCGGTGGCCAAGAAGCCCGACTCGCACGACATCTGCTTCATCGCCGACGGCGACACCCAGGGCTTCCTGGCCGGCCGGCTCGGCCGCGCCGAGGGCGACATCGTCGACGAGGCGGGCAACCACCTCGGCACCCACGAGGGCGCGTACGGCTTCACCATCGGCCAGCGCAAGGGCCTGCGGATCGGCACCCCGGCCCCCGACGGCAAGCCGCGCTACGTGCTGGACATCTCCCCGGTGACCAACACGGTGACGGTCGGCCCGGCCGGCGCGCTGGACGTGGGCGCCCTGAGCGCGATCAAGCCCCGCTGGTGCGGTGCGGCTCCCGCCGGGCCCGGTACGTACACGGCCCAGCTGCGCGCCCACGGCGACGAGACACCGGTCCGCGCCGAGCTGATCGACGGCAACCTGGAGGTCGCCTTCGACCACCCGGTCCGCGGCGTGGCCCCCGGCCAGGCGATCGTGCTGTACGACGGCACACGCGTGGTGGGCTCGGCGACGATCGCGTCCACGACGCGGGCGACGGCGGGAGTCTGAGCCGTCGCTCAGGGGGTGCGGAGGTCTCCGGCCCGGACGGCTCGGACCAGTGCGCCGAACGCCGTCCGGTCCACGGCGAGGGCGCGTGCGGGGCGCACGCTGTGGCGTATCGCCACTTGTTCGTCCTCGCGGAGCGCTACTTCGACGCACGCGTTGCCGGAGGCCTCCGAGAACGAGGACTTGAACCAATGCAGCTCTGACAAGGGTGGTCCCTCTCACAGGTTTCCGATGATTCCGAGGATGAGGTCCCTCGATTGCTCCGGATTCAACGCCACCCGTTCGACCAAGTCCAGCCGGGTACGGAAGTTGGCCAGGTGGGTGGGGGAGTCGAAGAAGACCGCACCGATGGGGGAGTCCACCTGCACCGTGTCCAGCTGCGAGTTGGGCGCGGAGGCGTACATCACGGTGTCCCCGGCCATCGGAAAGCCCTCGGCGGCGAACGGGATGACGAGCAGCCGGACGTTGCTGCGTTCGCTCTCCTCCAGCAGCCGGTGCAACTGCCCCTTCGCGACCCGTCTGCCTCCGATGCGCATCCGCAGGGCCGCTTCGTGCACGTATCCGACGTAGGGCGTGCCCGGACTGCCGGCGACCACACGGTGCCTGCCGAGCCGCTGGGCCACCCGTAGCTCCACTTCGAGGCGCGGCAGTGCGGGGACGAACAGGTCGAAGAGGGCCCTGGCGTGCTCCTCGGTCTGGAAGATGCCTGGAATGTGGGCGGTCTGCAGGGTTCTGATGCCGGTGGCATGGTGTTCCAACTCGGCGACGTCGAGGAAGTCCGGCGGGATCTTGCCCCGGTACTCGTCCCACCAGCCCTTCGGCCGTCCACCCGTCATAGCGGCAAGGGCGTCGACCAGATCGGGGTCGTTGCACTCGTAGATGCTCGCGAGACGGCGCAAGCGTTCTGGGCTGACGCCGAACCGGCCCGACTCGATGTTCGAAATCATCGTGCGATCGACGCCGAGCCGTGTCGCGGCCATGGGCGCCGACATCCCCGCGCCCTCGCGCAGGCGCCGCAGCTCGGCCCCGAAACGACGTTGAAGAATGCTCGGCTGCTGCCGTGGTGCCATGAACAACTCCTCGCTCGCGCGCACAGTTTGCCGCTCGTTCGGAAGCCGCGTCCACTTCTTCGAGGTCTATAACTCGTTTTGGTGAAGCGGGTAGCATGGGTTTTAGTCGATGTCCTAGCGTGTGACTCACGCCACTCGCATCGGCGTCCATACGCACAAGGAGGTGTCGCGTGAGGAACGCGGAACCGGAGT